>DATLWP010000277.1:0-5083 GCA_035576265.1 Candidatus Polarisedimenticolia bacterium | reverse complement strand
ATCTGACCCAGCGGAAGAGTTCTAAAATCGTCAACCAGGGCCCACCATTCTCCGGCCTTAGTTCGTAGGTACCGCATGGCGTCCTGGCGTCTGCGGCCTTGACTCCTCGGGCGACAGATGATTCGATGTCGAGCCTAGAGGTTTGAGAGCACGATGGCATACATCTTCCACGAAGATCAGCTGCCGAAGCTCGTATCCGTCGTACCCGGCAGAGAACGGACATTCTTCGTCAGCAAGGAACTGACGCAGACCGACGACCTGCTGTGCGGCGTCATGCGCTACAAGAAAGGTGCGGCGTCTCCCTACCATCTCCACGCCAATTGCGAGCATTTCTACTTCATCATCGACGGTACGGGCACGGTGGAGACGGAGGATGGAGTCCGGCCGGTGGGACCTGGCTCGATGATCTTCATTCCCGCGGAGGAGAAGCATCGTCTGCGTGCTTCCGAAGCGCTCTTTTACTTCGAGTTCCAGGCCCCCAATCGCTTCAAGACTACGATTCTGGACGGCACGCCAGACGATTTGCTGTGGGAGCGCGTGGACGGCGGAGTGTGGAAACAAAGCTGAAGGCACCGACGCAGATTTCCAATCATCGAGATACTCCTCCATGGCTATCAACCACATCGACGCCGATAAGATTCCGAGGACGACCCTCCCCGGTGCAGGCGAGTTCGCAGAAATTCTGAACAGCCAACTCTGCGGCGCGAAAAACGTGGTCGCAACGCTTCGCTGGCTTCGCAGCGGCGAGCGTCTCGTTGCAAGGTCCGATCCCAATTCCCATCAACTCATCTACCTGATGGCGGGCGAGGCAACGATCATTCTCAACGACGAGGCACATCGAGTGGCGTAAGGCGCGGGCGTGTATCTCGGACCCTCGGAAGAAGCCCGCGTTGAGCACCGCGGCTCGGAGCCCCTGAAGCTGTTCCATCTAGTGGTGCCCAAGATTACGCACTGAGACGCAAACGCACGCAAGACACGACCGCGTCAGCCTCCCGACGAGCGGGACATGTCGTTCGTTTGCACACGCCGCGAGAGCACGCTGACATTGACGCCCGTAGCGGAGCGCGCTATCGTGGCACGCGTTTGGTGTCAATGCGACGCAAGCAAGGCAGGAGTGCACGCCCATGAGGAAAGCGTTTCTTGCGATAGGAGCCGTCCTGTTGGCTGGCAGCCTGGCCATGGGGGCGAGCGCTCAGCAATATCACGGACCGGAGCCGGAATGGGGCCCATCCATCGTCAAGCCGTGCGACAGGGCCTGCTTGGTTGGCATCATGGACGGCTACATGAACGCCATTTTCAAGCATGATCCCAAGGCTGTGCCGCCGCTTGCTCTGGACGTCCGGATGACCGAAAACACCGCCCAGATGGACATCGGCGAGGGAATGCTTTGGCGCTCGAAAGTCGAGCCGACGAGCTTCAAGATCTACATAGCCGATCCGGTAGCGCGCCAGGTGGCCGAGCAGGCGCGCCTGAAGCTGAATGGCCAAGATGCCCTCGTGGCCGTGCGTTTGAAGATTGACCGCGGAAAGATTCAAGAGATCGAGCAGCTCTGGGCTGGCAACGTAAATGAAGCCGCGATTCCGCTGCTGACGACACCGCGGCCAGGGTTGGTGAACGACGTTCCGGCTTCGGAGAGAAGCTCGCGGGACGTCCTATATTGGGCGGCCAACTCTTATTTCGACGCGCTGGAGGGCGATGACGGCAAGATCGCAGCTTTTGCCGACGATTGCGTGCGTCATGAGAATGGCTATCAGACGGTGAACAATCCTCCGCCGGGAGGACGGATGATGCCCGCGCCGATGCTTCCAGACCCGAATACGGAGCGAGGCAGAGCGCAACTCAAGTTCAGCATGTTGACGTGCGCTCAGCAGATCGATAGCAAGACGTTCGCCTATATGAAGCACATTCGTCCGCGCAGGGCGCTGATTATCGACGAACAGAAGGGACTCGTAGCGACGTTCCCGCTGTTCGTCCACGACGGCACGCGACGCGGCGCTCCGCCGGACGCGCCTCCAGGCATGCTGCAAAATCTGGTGACCATGGAGACATTCGGGATCCGTGGAGGGTTGATTCACGAAGTCGAGGCGTTTCCGTTCGTCACGATTCCTTACGGGCTGGGCAACGGATGGACAATCGGTTCGGGACGCTGATTGCAGCGCTACGAACAAGAAGGAGACAACCTATGCGTGCAAGGTTACTCGCCGCCGGAGCAGCGGGCTTGCTGGTCCTCGCCTTCCTAACCGGATATTTCGGTCCATCCGCGCACGCCACCGGTCCCATTCCCGCGGATTGCAACCGTGCCTGCCTCGAGGGCCTGGTCAACCAGTATCTGGATGCTCTCGTGGCGCACGATCCGCACCGCCTGCCTCTGGCAGCGGACGTAAAGTACACGGAGAATGACCAAGTGATGGATGTCGGGGATGGATTCTGGAAGACGGCCAGCGCGATCGGCACCTACAAACACTATTTCGCCGATCCGGTCACTGCACAAGCCGGCTTCATCGGCACGATGCACGAGTCCGACCACCTGGTCGAAATGGGGCTTCGCCTCAGGGTCGTGCTTGGCAGGATCACGGAAATCGAGACAACGTACTATCGTCAAGGTGCGACAGGTCTCGCGGACCTTCCCGGCCTCGACGCATCGGGTGGGCCCGAGCCGCTCTGGCTTCAGCCGATTCCGCCAGCGCAGCGCGCTTCGCGTCAAAAGTTGATCGGAACCGCTAATATGTACTTTGAGGGCCTGCAAAACAACGATGGAAAGGGCGTCTATCCGTTCACGGACGATTGCAACCGTATCGAAGATGGCGTCCGAACCACGAATAATCCGAACCTTGGACGGCCGATCGATGGCTTCAACGCCTTCGCTCTGGGATGCAAGGCGCAGTTCAAGACTGGCTTCTACGCGGTCGTCACTCGTATTCATAATCGGCGCTTCCCGCTGGTCGATGAAGAACGCGGCGTCGTATGGGCTTGCGTGATCTTCGATCATGATGGCACGCACTCAACCGTCACGCTGACCGACGGCCGCAAGATTCCCATGCGAGGCTTCAATCGGCCCTCCAGCATCGACGTCGTCGAGGCCTTTCGGATTGAAAACGGGCTGATCCGCCGCATCGAGATGGTAGGATCGGGTGTTCCGTATCACTTCAATTCCGCGTGGCAGGGCGGCGTAAGCGATCGTTAAGTTCTTATAGAAAGGGAATCTTCGCAGATGAAAAAATGGATCGTCGTTGTGGCACTAGTGTTTGGCTTCTTCCTGATTGCGATTCAGATAACACGGCCGCAGGATCAGGCGCCGAAAGCAGCGGCGAAGTCCAGCGCCGCACAGACCACCACGAAAAAGCCGGAACCCGGAACTGTAACTGCGCCCGGAACGGAATCCGGGATCGCCATCTTCCAGCAGCACTGCATGAGTTGCCACGGAAACGCGAACGTGCCCCAGGCGCCGGCCCCCTCCGCCATCCGCGAAATGACGCCGGAACGAATCTACGACGCGCTTACCAACGGCTCGATGAAGGGCTACGGAGCGAGTTTGACCGACGAGCAGCGGCGCATGACCGCCACCTTCCTGAGCGGCAGGCCGCTCGGCAGCCTGCAAGAAGGCGATGCGAAGGACATGCCCAACCGCTGTGCGTCCAATCCTCCGATGGCCGATCCATCGTCTGAACCCGCATGGAACGGATGGGGAGGCTCTACCATAACCAACACGCGCTTCCAGTCGGCCCAGGCTGCCGGGATGACCGCTGCGGATGTGCCGAAACTGAAACTGAAGTGGGCTTTTGGTTATCCGAACGGCCTTTCTGCCTTCAGCCAGCCGGCAGTCGTCTCCGGGCGCGTCTTCGTCGGCACCGACATCGGCTATGTCTATTCCCTCGACGCGCAAACGGGATGCGTCTATTGGTCCTATCGGGCAACGGGCTCGATGCGGACCGCGCCGACGGTCGCGCCGGTGAAAGGGCTCGGCGCGACCAAGTATGCCGTGTACCTCGGCGACATTCACGCCAATGTCTTCGCTCTCGACGCGCAGGACGGCCATCTCCTCTGGACTTCGCATGTGGACGACCATTTCATCGCGCGCATCACCGCTGCCCCAACCGTGTACGACGGCCGCGTCTACGTTCCCGTCTCCACTTCGGAGGAATATCAGGCTTCCTCGCTGGACTATCCCTGCTGCACCTTCCGTGGAAGTGTGGTTGCTCTTGATGGCAGCACCGGTAAGAGAATCTGGAAGGCATACATGGTGGACGAGCCGAAGCCTACCCGCAAGAACTCGAAGGGTGTGCAGCTCTACGCCCCGTCCGGTGCCTCCGTTTGGAATTCCCCCACGATCGATGTCGAGCGCAAAGCCATTTACGTCGGAACCGGAGACGGACAAACCCAACCCGTTCCGGAAACGACCGATGCGATCGTGGCGCTGGATCTCAACACAGGAAAGATCAAGTGGTTCTATCAGGTGCAGCCCGGGGACGCCTACATCGGCGGTTGCAACGGGCCGACACGTACCGATAATTGTCCCGAAGTGAATGGTCCAGACCTTGATATCGGTAATTCCCCGATCCTGAGGAAGGTACCGGACGGCAAGAGTGTCGTTGTCGCCGGAACGAAGGACGCCTACGTCGTGGCGCTCGATCCCGACCGGAACGGCGCCCTCCTGTGGAAGGTCAACGTGGTGCCCGCGCCACCGGGGAATCCCAACAGTCTGATGGCCATCACTCGCGGCATCTTCTGGGGCGGCGCCGCCGACGACCGGAATGTCTATTACGGCGTCCAATCCGGCGGAGTCGTTGCAGTAGATTTGGCGACCGGGAAGCGCCGGTGGTACTCCACCGTCGCAAAGCCCGGCGAACGCGCGTCGAATGCTGCGGCAGCCACGGCCATGCCTGGCGTCGTGTTTGTCGCCGGATCCGACGGAAAGTTGCATGCGCTCTCGACCACGGATGGCCGTGTGCTCTGGGAATACGACACAGCCCGCACTTTCGAGACCGTCAACAAGATCAAGGCCAAAGGCGGTGCGATCAACTCGATCGGCCCCAGCATCGTGGACGGGATGCTGTTCATCGGCTCCGGGTACGCCGTTGTCGGA
>DATLWP010000276.1:0-4270 GCA_035576265.1 Candidatus Polarisedimenticolia bacterium | reverse complement strand
AACGGAGATGCACGTGTGTTAGTACCGTTCCAGCGATGCGCGACCAGGCCCTCGCGTCGTGGCGTGCCGACCAGCGCTGCAAGAGGCAGGGAGGATGCATAGGCAAGACAAGCTGGGACGGCAGTGGGTTGCGTGGCGGATGGGGCAGAGGAGGTTGGGCATGAAACGATTCGTAATCTTTTTCGGAGTGTTGTCCGTCATTTGCGCGCTGGGTGTGCTGTCCTCTCCCTCCGCGCTCGGGCAGCAGAAGGCCCCTGTCTCGCCCGGCCCCAGAGGGGTCATGCTCTTTCGGCAAATGTGCGGGTCGTGCCATTCGGGTTCCAAGGGTGCAAACGGAGCCCCTTCGGTCAGCGAGCTTATGGCGTTGTCGCCGGAATCGATCTACGCCACTCTGACTACTGGCACGATGGCCGCCGTCGTGGGACAAAAACTCACCGACGCCGACAAGCGCGCCATGGCCGGATACCTGGGCGGCCGCCCTCTGACGGATACGGGCGGCGCCGAAAAAATGCCGAACCACTGCGCCGGCAATCCTCGGCTCGAAAATATCGACAAGAGTCCTTCCTGGAACGGCTGGAGCCCGAATCTGCAGAACACACGGTACGATCCCGTCGAAAACGGCGGACTCACCGCCGAGCAAGTTCCGCAACTGAAGCTGAAGTGGGCCTTCGGTTTTCCCAACGGCGACACGGTCTACAGCCAGCCCACCGTGGTCGGCGGACGCATCTTCATCGGCGGAGACATGGGCTATCTTTACTCGCTCGATGCGGAAACCGGATGCGTCTATTGGTCTTATCGGACGAAGGCGGGAGTGAAATCGGCGCCGACAGTCGGCCCGGTGAAAGGCCTGGGCGCGACGAAGTACGCTGTTTTCGTCGGTGACCTGCGCGGCACCGTTTATGCACTCGACGCCGCCACCGGAAAGGAGCTTTGGACCGGTCGGACTGAGAAGCATTACGGCGCGCGGATCGCTGCGGCGCTGGTCTATTACGACGGCGTCGTCTACGTGCCCATGTCTTCGGTCGAAGAAGTATTTTCAGCGGATGAGTCGTATGCGTGCTGCACGTTCCGCGGGAACATCGCCGCGCTGGACGCGAGCACCGGCCGGCAAATCTGGAAATCGTACGTGATCCCCGACGAACCGAAGCCCGTGCGAAAAAATATTCGCGGCGTGCAGCTGTGGGGGCCCGCCGGCGCTGCCGTCTGGAACTCTCCGACCATCGACCCGAAGCTCCACGCGCTCTACGTGGGAACCGGCGACGCCTATACCGAGCCGGCAGCGGCGACTTCGGACGCCATCGTGGCGATGGATTTGAAGACGGGAAGAATCCTGTGGTCATTTCAGGCGGTGAAAAGCGATGCGTGGGCGGGCGGCTGCTATCCCAAGCCGACCGATAATTGTCCCAAGAATCTTGGACCCGATCACGATTTCGGAGCGTCTCCGATCTTGTTGAACCTGCCTGACGGCCATCGGCTGCTGCTGGGCACGCCGAAGAGCGGAACCGTGTTCGCGCTCGATCCCGACCGCCAAGGCGCGCTGCTTTGGAGCTTGCCCACGACGACCACGGTCGCCCCCAACAACGGCCAAATCGCTTTCGGAGGAGCTTCGGACGGCAAGGACATCTATCTGGCGCTGGAGGATGGCACGTTCATCGCGGTGAATCTCGCTACCGGGAAACCGGCCTGGCGCGTGCGGCTCGAAGATCTGTCCGAGCTTGGCCCGCCGACGCGAACCGGCGAAAACCGAACCGAGGAAAACTTGCGCTTCGGCCAGTCGGCCGCGGTCACCGAGATACCCGGCGCCGTGTTTACCGGCGGCTGGGACGGCATCCTGCGCGCTCTCTCCACCTCGGACGGCAAGGTGATCTGGCAATTCAATACCGTCCGCGACTACGAGACTGTGAACGGGGTGGACGGCAAAGGCGGCTCAATGGGCGGGCCCGGCGTGACGGTTGTGAACGGCACGCTGTACGTCGGAACCGGATATGCGAACATGGGCGGCGGCTTGCCCGGAAACGTCTTGCTGGCATTCACTGCCGCCTCAGCGCCCGCAGCCGATTCCAAGTGAATTGAAGCCGCGGCGCGCCGGACGACGAACGTCCTCCCGCGGATCAACCTTGTACCAGAACAAATTCTTGCTTACATGTGCTCGCCGGGCGCTACAAAGCTTCTGGACGTGCTGGTTGCCTCTCTGAAAGTTGATATTATTGATGCAGCACCGACACCGGAGACCAGCGCCCATGTTCCACCGTACCGACGATCTTCGCATTAAGGCAACGGAGGTAGTCATTCCTCCTGCCGTGCTCGAGCAGGAGTTGCCCGAGACGGAGATCGCTTCCACGACCGTCTACAACGCTCGCAAAGAGATCATCGAGATTCTCCGCGGCACCGATCACCGCTTGCTCGTGGTCGTTGGACCATGCTCGATTCACGATACGAAGGCCGCTCGCGAGTATGCCCGGCTTCTCAAGCATGCAATCGCCGAACTCTCGAATGAATTGCTCGTTGTGATGCGCGTCTATTTTGAAAAGCCGCGCACGACGGTCGGCTGGAAAGGGTTGCTCAACGATCCCCATCTCGACAACTCGTTCAATATCAACGACGGCTTGCGCCTTGCGCGGCATCTTCTTGTGGATTTGGCCGAAATGGGAGTGCCTGCCGGAACTGAATTCCTCGACACGTTCACTCCGCAGTATGTGACGGGTCTCGTGAGCTGGGGCGCAATCGGAGCGCGGACAACCGAGAGCCAGGTTCACCGCCAGTTGGTTTCGGGAATCTCGTGCCCGATGGGCTTCAAGAACGGGACCTCCGGAAACGTGCAGATTGCGATTGAAGCGGTTCTGTCGGCCGCTCAGCCGCATACCTTCCTCGGGCACACGAAGGAGGGACGCTCGGCCATTTTCGCGACCACCGGAAACAAGGATTGTCACGTGATCTTGCGCGGTGGCAGAAACACCGTGAACTACAAAGCCGACACGGTCGCCCAGGTCTGCCAGCAATTGGAAGCCGCGGGACTGCCGCCGCGCGTCATGATCGATTGCAGCCACGCCAACAGCAACAAAGACTATACCCGGCAGGCGATCGTCTGTCGCGATGTCGCACAGCAGATCGCCAATGATGGCGGTCACATCCTCGGCGTGATGCTGGAAAGCAATCTCGTCGCTGGAGCGCAAAATCTCGTCGAAGGGCAGCCCTTAGTCTACGGGCAAAGCATCACCGACGCCTGCATCGGATGGGATGAGACCCTGCTCTTGCTCCGAGAGCTTGCCGCCGCAGTTCGTTCCGCGCGGTGATTCCCGCGCCCGCAGCTAATCCCACATGAAGTAAAGCCGCTGCGCCGGGCGAGAACCGGCGGCCTGCTATTTTCGGCGTCCTGTCGCGCGGTTCCTCGCCTTGGTTCGTGCATTGCGGAATCGCATGGCCGCGCGCAAGAACGCCACTAGCAATGGATGCGGAAGCCCCGGCCGAGAAGAGAGCTGCGGTTGAAAGAGAGTGGCGATAAAGAAGCGGCCGTCCGGCAACTCCACGGCGCGTGTCTCCCCCATTCGGCCTCGCGCGCTTACGCGCAAACCGGCCGCTTGAAACTTCTCTTGGTACTCTTCGTTCACGCCGTAGTTGCAGTAGTACTGCTCGGAGTGATCTTCGGTGCCGAGAACCGTCCAAAGCAGCGTCCCTCGGAAAACCTTCAACGGTTCGTCGCCCGAGCCTTTAGGTTCCCCGACACGGCGGTTCGGGAGAGCACAGGAAAGCGGTGTGATAACGCAGTGTTCGGACGCGGGATTGTTCTCCGCGGAGTCAGCGCCGTCGATGTTCAAGACGTTACGCGCATACTCTAACAGAGTATATTGAAAGCCGCCTCAAGTGCCGACAAATGGCCAGTTCCGCGTGCGGGCAAAAGCGATGCCGCGCAGCATTCCCGAAAAGCTATTGTATGGACTACCAGGCGAGGCAAAGAGGCCGTCATAACGCCGGAGGACCTTCTCAGCGTCCGGGCCATCGAGAAGCGGGGTCGGCAGCCAGCGGATTCCAATTTGTATGCTCAGTTTTGCAGCGGCGTCATATAGTGCCGCATTCGTGGCAAAGTGTGATCGCTTAGCAGGATCGAAGTCGCCGATCACGCCGATCTGAATCGCGCCCGTCACTTGGATCTTCACTCCGGTTGAAGGTGAACCGTTTGAACGAGAACGCTCGACCGCCTCTTATATCACAGCCGCGCGCCTGTAAGGACCGAGGAGGAATGCCAAGCGGCGCGCGCCCCAAACCCCGTTCT
>DATLWP010000275.1:0-4091 GCA_035576265.1 Candidatus Polarisedimenticolia bacterium | reverse complement strand
CCTTATACCATCGCCCGTCTCTAAATTTTAGTGGTTTGATCTTCCGCCCAAGTGTCATCCACCTGAGCCTATGCCAGGGCTTGTCGGAGGTCCTCGATAAGGTCGTCTGAGTCTTCTAGACCGACCGAGACGCGGACCGTGCCGGGCTCGACGCCGGACGCCCGCAGCTCCGCGAGTGACATGTTTTGGTGCGAGGTGTAGGCTGGCAGGACTACCAGGGACTCGACACCACCGAGGCTCCCAGCTAAGAGAAAAACGCGCACGCGGTCGCAGAATCGACGGGCTGCCGCCAATCCCGCCTTTGGGCCGCCCTTGAGGTCGAACGCAAGCATCCCCCCATACCCGCGCATCTGCCGCTTCGCCAGGCTATGATCCAGGTGCGATGGCAGCCCGGGATAATGCACGCGCGCAACTTTAGGGTGTCTCTCCAGGTATTTCGCCAGGACCATGGCCGTCCGGCACTGGCGCTCCATGCGGACACCCAACGTCTTCATCCCTCGGATCAACAGGAAGGCTGCCTCGGGGTCCATTGAACCGCCAAGCTGGACAACCGTGTGACGCACCTCCCGAACCAGCACGGCGCTCCCCACGGCGGCTCCGGCGATCACATCTGAGTGGCCGGACAAGTATTTCGACCCGCTGTGCAGCACGAGGTCGAACCCGAACTCCAATGGCTTCTGAAGCGCTGGGCTCGCAAACGTGCTGTCTACCAGCGAAACCAGCCCCCATTCGCGAGCGAATGCGGCCGCCTTTTTCAGGTCCACCAGCCGCAGGGTCGGATTTGTGGGAGTCTCGACGTACAGAACCTTTGTCCGCGGGCTCACCAGGCGTTCGATCCCGGCAAGATCCGATTCCACGTAGCGGACCACGATCCCCAGCCGCGGGAAGAGGTCGCGCATCATCCGGTAGCTTCCACCGTAAATCTGCCGCGTCGCAATAATTTCGTCGCCGGCCCGCAGCAGCGCGAGCAGCGCGCCCGAAATCGCGGCCGACCCCGAGGCCGTGACGACTGCGGCTTCGGCGCCTTCGAGCGCCGCGAGCTTTCGCTCGGCCACCGCCAGCGTGGGATTCCCGTTGCGCGTATAGATGTACGCCGAACTCTTCCCTTCGGCCCAGCGCTTCATCTCTTCGGTGCTTGCAAAGGTGAAGTTCGACGTTCGCGTGATCGACACTCCCACCGGCACTGCAACACGGACGCGTTCCTCGCCCGCATGAATCGCAAGCGTCGCATCGCCCCGACGTTTGACCTTTGGAGGTTTTTGCATATTGGAGATCAGGTTGACTTATCCAGGGCCGAAATCGCAAGCGCCAAATTGGCTAAATCCGGAGAGCAAAGCTCCGCCGCCGCAAATCACACAAGGCGCTTGATTCGGCTCGAGCAACCTGCAAGACGCGGCCGCCGTCCCTCATCACGCTCTGGCGGCTTCTCCCTCCTCCGCCTCCGCATGGCGTGGCTTGTGCGCGGCGATCACCTTTTCGGCAATTTCCGACGGCACAAAATCGTAGTGAGAGAATTCCATCGAATAGCTGCCTCGCCCCTGCGTCATGGAAATGAGCTCGTTCGCATAGCTCAACATTTCCGAGAGCGGCACCAGAGCCTTGACGACGACGTTGCTCCCTCGCGTCTCGCTCCCGCTAATTTTCCCGCGCCGCGCGCTCAGGTTGCCCATCAAGTCGCCGGAATACTGGTCCGGCGCGTAGACCTCGACGTGCATGATCGGCTCGAGCAGGGCCGGACGCGCCTGCTTCATAGCCTCGCGGAACGCGAGCGAGCCCGCGATCTTGAAGGCGATGTCGGACGAATCCACGTCGTGATATTTGCCGTCGTAGAGGCTGACTCGGAAATCGACCACCGGAAAGCCAGCCAGATAGCCGCGCTCCGCGGCGTCGCGGATGCCCTTCTCGACCGAAGGGATCCAATTCTTGGGGATCGCTCCGCCGAAAATGTCATCCACAAACTCGATCCCCTTGCCGCGTGGCAGCGGCTCCATCTTGATGCGGCACAGCCCGAATTGCCCGTGACCGCCGGTCTGCTTCTTGTGCTTACCCTCGGCATCGGCTTTGCCTCGAATGGTTTCCCGGTAGGGGACCTTCGGCGGCTTGAGCGTCATCTCCACGTGGTAGCGCTTGCGCAGTTTCGCGACGACGACTTCGATGTGCTGCTGCCCGGCGCCCGAGAGCAGGAATTCCTTGGTTTGAGGGTCACGCGCGAACCGCAGGGCGAGGTCTTCCTCGAGGATCTTGTGAATGGCCACGCCGATGCGATCTTCATCGGCGCGGGTCTTGGGCTCGACCGCGAAAGTGATCGAAGGCTCGGGGATGCGCGCCGGGGGATAAAAGATGGGTGCGTTCTTGTCGCCGAGCGTATCGCCCGTGACGGTGTCCTTGAGCTTGGCCACCGCGCCGATATCGCCGGCGTGCAGCTCGGCGACGGCCGTAGCCGTCTTCCCCTGCATCACTTGGACGTGCTGCAACCGTTCCGCCGAGCTTCGATTGAAATTCTGCAGCGTCGCATCATTTGTCAGCACGCCGGAGATCACCTTGAAATACGAAATCCGCCCGGCGAAGGGATCAGCCACGGTCTTGAATACGGAGAGGGAGACCGGTTCCGTGTCGGCGATTTTGCGCTCGATCTCCTCGCCTTTGTGATCGGGCGTCTGGTGGCCGGTGATCTTGCCGCGGAACGCGGGCGAGGGAAAAATCTCGATCAGAAAATTCAGAATCGCGTCGCAGCCAATGCAATGCAGCGCGGAACTCAGCAAGACGGGAAAGATCCGCCTCGCCAGAACGGCTTCGCGCAGCCCCTTTTTCAGGTCCTCAATCGGCAGCGTGCCTTTGTCGAAAAACTCCTGCATCAATTCGTCGTCGCCCTCGGCGACCATTTCGACCAGAGCCTCGTGCGCGCTCTTGGCCTGCTCGGCGAGGTCGGCGGGAATCTCCTCGACCTTCGCCTTGCCGTCCCCGTCGGGCGTGTAGACGAGCGCCTGCATCGACACTAGGTCCACGACGCCGCGGAACGATTTCTCCTCCCCAATGGGGAGCTGGATCGGCACCACGCCGCGCCCAAAGACCTGCTGAATCGACCCGAGCGCGCGCTCGAAACTCGCGAGCTCGCGGTCCATCCAGTTCAGCACGAATGCGCGCGGCTGCTCGTATTCAGTGGCGTAGTCCCAGACTCTTTCTGTGATCACCTGCACGCCGGCGGTCGCGTCCACAAGGATCAGCGCCGAGTCAGCGGCGATCAGAGAGGATTTGGTTTCGTTGATGAACGTCGAATAACCCGGAGTGTCGAGCAGATTGATTTTCGTCTTTTCCGGCTGGCCCGGCGCTTGCCATTCCGCGTAAGCCAGGCCCGTATTGATGCTGATTTTTCGCGCAATCTCTTCCTCGTCCCAGTCGGTCGTGGTCGAGCCGTCGGCGACCTTGCCGAGCCGCGGCGTCATCCCCGCCGTGAACAGCAACGACGACACAAGCTGGGTTTTCCCCGTGTCGCCGTGGCCTACAATGCCCACGTTGCGTATCCATTCGGTGTTGTACGATTTCATTTGTCACCTCACGAAAAAATAAGGCTGGAAAGACTGGAATTCGGAAATCAACTCGTGAAAATCGAAGTTCGGATCCGTAGGAAATCCACTCGGATGGCGAAGCGGTGCTCCGGCGGGAAAGGCCGCCGAAGAGCTCAACGCAGGCATTTCGTGTGTCCACGCTGCGAATGAAAATTTCGAGCTGTGTCTTGGTACCAGCACCACGACGCCGCCCCTGGCGGTTGCGCGCGATGACCCTGCGGTCCCATCGTCCTCACAGGACGGGCGACGGGCGAGAAGCCGGGATGCTAGCACACGATTGAGTGGCGCGGCAACATTTCGCAGGCCACCACGGGGCACCTGCCGCCTCATGCTGCGGGCCACGGGAAGCCCTCGGTAACGCGCATTCTTGCGTCGATCGGCAGCGCTAAACACGAGCCCGTATTCAGGCTAGCGCGATGTGAGGCGGAATAAAAGGGCGCCTCTCGATGGGAGCGCGAAGAAGTGCAGCGTGTAGAAGTCAGGGGAGCCCAACCCCTACACGCCGAGAGCTGAAGATCTAGATGC
>DATLWP010000274.1:0-5353 GCA_035576265.1 Candidatus Polarisedimenticolia bacterium | reverse complement strand
GGCGCGCCCTGGCATCGGGCCGTTGGCGCGAGCCACAACCCAGCTCCCAGAACAACGAACACCGCCGCCGCGAAGATTGATTCGGGCCTTCGCATTGCTCTCCGCTTCATCAGATTCGCCGGCCCGCCCACGCGTTGTAAGCACTGTCCGAACGATCCCTACTGCGGCCCAATGGAACGCCCGGAACGACTGTGGTAACGTTAGGCGGCTCGTCAAAGGTTAGTTGCCAGGGAGTGCCATGAGTCATCGAGAACGCCTCGCCAATCTGCTTCGCACCAAATCATTGGTCCGCGGCGAGATCACCCTTTCCTCGGGCAAGAAGAGCAGCTATTACCTCGACTGCAAGCTCACCACGCTCAGCCCCGAAGGCGCGCTCCTCACCGGCTACTGCGTTCTCGAATTGCTCGACGAGATGGGCGTCAAGCCGGACGCCATCGGAGGCCTCAGCATGGGCGCCGACCCGATTGTCTCCGCCGCCGTGGTGGTCAGCGAGGTCGAACATCGTCCTCTCCCGGGTTTTCTGGTGCGCAAAGAGGCGAAAAAGCACGGTCGCCAAAAGCAGCTCGAAGGGTTCGACGATCCGCGCGGCAAGAAAGTCGTGATCGTGGATGAGGTTTGCACCACGGGCGGCTCCACGCAGGAAGCCATCGACGCGGCCGAGCGCGAAGGCTGCGAAATCGTCGGCGTTCTCAGCCTTGTTGATCGCGAAGAGGGTGGCTCCGAGATGCTTCGCAAGAAATACCACTACCGCTCCGTCTTCACCGCCCGCGAGCTACTCGCTGAAGACCCCAAGCCCGCCGGATCCATTCGCTCCGCGTCCTAGCTGCGTCTTAGACGGACTTCTGGCTCAGGACACTAGTTGGAGTGTGCTGTGCCAACCGGCGCGTCTCCGGCAAATTCTTCGGCGTGGTCGATGATCAGCGTCTCGATTGGGTCCGTTTGCGTCTTCATTTCGAGCCCGAGCTGTTCCGGCACGGCCGCCACCAGAGCCGCGATTTCGTCAGGGGTCGGCGAGTCTCCCTGCCCCGTCCCGGCTATTCCCGGCTGTCCCGCGATCTCGGGATTCTCCTTCCAATCCAACGCGAAATCGTAAAAACCCTTCAGGCCGGTCTTGTCCACCACGAGTTTGCCCGTCGAATACGACAACACGCGGACGAGCGCCGCCAAGTTGATCTGCTTCGCCACAAGGTGACCCGGCTCGTTGATGATCATCCTGGAATTGCCGGGCACCACCTTGTCGGGCGGTACCTCCCTCAACCGGGGTCCGTATTTTCCGACAACCAGCTCGTACACGGGCAATTCCTTCGTCTCGCGGTGCGATGCCAGCTTGAACCGGTCCGCGAGCACTTTCTGGAACGCTCGCCGGATCTGCGCTTCGTTCACCGAATCGATCTTCGCGGTCACGTCATATCCTTGGGAAGTAATCCAGTCGGGCCCTCCGGAGATCTGCGAGTCATCGAGGTCGTACGCAAACTTGACGAGTTCCACCAACGGCGCATTTGTCGCCGTAAAAATCGAGGTTCCGTGATCTTGCTTCAGCCATTCCCCCACCATATCCGACGCCGGTGGCCTGGTCGGCTGGATGGAAACAGCTTTGAATATCGGCGAAGGATCAGGTCCGGGGGGAGATTGGGCTCGGCACGCCGCCGGGTTCACGAAGCTGATCGCGATAGCCCCCACGACAGCGGCCGCTCCCATTGCAGCCGCCTTTAGTTTCCTTCTGAAATCCAGCTTGTGTGCTTTGCGGCCCATCTTGATTGCCTCAATTCTTGTCATGCGATTCGACGCTGTCATGCCTGTCGCCGAGACCAACAACGACTCCGCTTTGAATCCACAAACTTATTCCCATTTCGCTATTTTTGCCAGTCTCCGCACGGTTTTCTCCGCTTCGCGTACGTCGTCCGTCATCGCCTGGCCCGATTCCTTCAAGTGCGCCACAGGTGCCGCTCACTGTCCCTTGGTACAGTCCTATAACTCGACTCCTAGAACGTGACTTTTTCCTGTACCTAATGCTGTACCGCCCTCCGTTCGTGCTAGCGCAGCAATACGCAACACACAAGCGGTTTGACGGTCTGCGGACGGTCGGCGTTTCGAGCGGCCGCCGGTTTTAATCCCTACACATGGCGACCCGCCGAGGGACGTTACGATCTCGCACTCCCGCGCACGATCTCGCCGCACCGCCGCGATGCGGCCGGGCTAGAATGCTCTTCTGCGCATCGTGTGAGGGGGAGTCATGAAGCGTCGCGGTCATCTGCCGCAGGCGAAACTTGCTTACTACGATTCGGTTTTCATGGACGGCCCGGGTGCCAGGCCGTTGCGGATCCTGGCCGAGTATATCGATCCGCTCAACCGCATGCATCACGCGCGCGTGGGCGACACCATCGTGATGTTCGGCTCGGCGCGCGTTCGGCCGCGCGACGAGGCGCTCGCTCATCTCAAGGAAGTGCGGCGCGACGCGCGCGGCCGGCAAACCTCCGAATGGCGTTCCAAAATCCGTGCGGCGCGTTCGATGGTTGAGATGTCGCGCTACTACGAAGACGCCCGCGAGCTTTCGCGCCGGATCACGGCTTGGGGCATGACGCTCGGCCCGCATCCTCAGCGTTTCGTGATCTGCTCCGGCGGCGGGCCCGGGATTATGGAGGCGGCGAACCGCGGAGCCGCCGAAGCGGGCGGAGCTTCGATCGGGCTGAGCATCCAGATACCGCAGGAACAGAAACCCAATCCGTACATCACCCCCGAGCTGAATTTCTGCTTCCACTACTTTTTCATGCGCAAGCTATGGTTTGCGCAGATGGCCAAGGCCCTGATCGTTTTCCCTGGAGGTTTCGGCACGATGGACGAACTCTGGGAGATGCTGACGCTGCTGCAAACGGGGAAAATTTCGCCGCAGCACCTGATTCTCATCTACGGCCGAAAATATTGGAACAAGGTCCTCAACTGGCGGCACATGATCCGCAGCGGAACGATCGACGAACACGAGTACAAGGTCTTGGAGTTTGCCGACACCGTGGACGAAGCTTTCGAGAAAGTGCGGACGCGGATGGAAGCCTACCACTTGGCTTTGACGGCCGATTGAGACCGGGCCAGGCGGAATTAGTTCTTCGAAACGTCCAGATCCGCTGCAAACACCGCGTGGAAGCGCCGCTGCTCATCCCGGTTGTGAACGAGCACCACCGGCGATACTCGCAACGACCGCTTGCAATTGCGGCACGTGCTCGTTTCCCCCTGCAGATCCTGCACGAATCCGTCAGTGAAGTGATACGCGGACCGCGGACGCCGGGCAGCCTTGGTCCCGCGCGTGCCGCAGTGCGGACACGTGTACTCAACCACATCCTCGAGCGGATCGCGGTTCAGCGCAGCCCAGCCTGTATAGCGAACGCCAACTGTCTCAAGCGAAGAGCGACTCATGGTAACCACCTCAACGACCCCCAAACTGGGGCGACCATGAAGCTTAGACGCGCAAACCCCTGCTTGCGATGCACGTCACTTCGCTGCAATCGCAAGCGACTGCAAGCAAAAGACTTAGGGAAATTTTCCTCCTGGAATTAGGGCAGCTGGGAACCGACTCGCGACCGCGGTGTCTATGCCAGTAAGAGTTCGCGCGAACTCCAATTTCAGGTCTGGAGAGGCTCAGGTCCAGAACCGGCAAGCCTGAGACCTGGCGACCGCAGAGCGTGTCCGCCTGCCGGACTGAGGAGGTGTGTCTGTGAGCGAACTCGGAAGCCTTTCACAATGCATGATGGACAACGATTCAGACGTGCTCCGACGAGCGCAGAGGCTCCGTCGTAAGGCCCTCGTGGCATCGATTTTTCTCGAAGCTGCGGTGCTTGCGGCACTGCTCCTATGGCCGCTCATTACGCCGGGTGTGCTTCCACCGGAGTTCATTTTCACGCCCGCGCCGCCGGTTCATGGCGAGCCAAACTCAAAACCCACGCGGCGGCCGACAAACGGGCACAAAGAGTCGAAACCGTCGAGCCGTCTCGACCACGTCCTGCTTCAGCCGCCGGTAGTTCCGCAACACGCCGCAAAGACGCCAGACGGCGCGCCGCCGAGCATTGAAGCTTCATTCGGCCCGCTGAAATTGCCGCCGGGGGTGATCGGCGGAAACAATGACGATGCGCGAATCCACATCGCGCCGCCGACTAATGCCGGCCAAAAGTCCCCCCGCTTGAAAAGAAGCGAGGGGGTGATGGAAGCGTCGCTCATCCACCGCGTGCAGCCCGAGTATCCGACGATCGCGTTGAGCGCGCACCTCTCCGCTACGGTGCGGTTGCACGCGGTGATCGGAACCGACGGAAGCGTTCGTCACCTCGAGGTCGTCAGCGGGAATCCCATCTTCGTACCGTCCGCCGTGGCGGCCATACGGCAATGGCGTTACCTGCCCACGCGATTGAATGGCGAGGCCGTCGAAGTCGAGACGTATATCACCGTGGAGTTTGTGCTGCGATAGAGTGAATGTTCCAGAGCGGCTCGTTCGCTTCCACTCGCATGCAGGCGAGCGAACCGCTCTGGAGCGATGAAAATTGAGCGAACGCCTAGAAGCGGAACACGATTCCGGTCGAAATGCGCGCGTTGTTCTGCGTGTTGCTGAAGAAGCGCGTCGCAAGGTAGTCTGCCTGGATGACTCTCCAGTAGATGCCGGGAACGAGCCTCGCATCGATGCCGGCTCCGAGGGCGGTCGAAAACGATGTGTCGGAGAACCCGGATCCGCTGACGTGCGCCGCGCCGATCAAGAGATGCGCGAATGGCGAAACACGGGCGGGCCAAGAAATCTGCGGCCCGAAAAGGTACGTGTGAACGGAGGTGCTGACGCCTTCGGGCGAGCCGTATTGGCCACCGAAGTCCGCGACGCCGCCCAGCCAGTCTGCGAATTTGTACTGGCCTCCAAACTCCCAGCCGTTGAAATTCGCCGAAGGAGAGTTGTCGACTCGCAGGTAGGAATACCCCCCGAACAACTCGACAGTGTCCTGTGCATGTGCTGAGAGCGACGCCACCAAGATGAACCCGACTAACAGAAATACCTTGCGACCCATGAACAATACCCCCCTCTCTGTTTGCGTCGTGGAACCTAGACTCTTAGGTTTCCGTAAACCCTTGCGACAACTGCCGCCGTGCTCCGCAATTCGGACGGTGCCGCCACGGGCTCGTCGGCTGCCCCTCGTCATTTCGATGCTCCTGACGGGCTACGGAGTTTCCAATCAGGGGATCGAAATGTATCGAGCCAACCGATTATCGAGAATCGAGGGCCGCAGGGCGTTTCTAATCGGCCCTAGTCCAATAATTGGTAGCCTGCGAGCCTGAGCGATACCAATATTGGAATTTTTCCGACATAACTCCTAAATCACGACCTCCT
>DATLWP010000273.1:0-18307 GCA_035576265.1 Candidatus Polarisedimenticolia bacterium | reverse complement strand
TGGCGCCGCCGGAGGTGGTCGATCGCCAGGTTTCGCGCGACCGTAAAGAGCCAGGCGTCGAAATTCTGCCTCGCGTCATACCTGCGAATTCGCTCGGCCACTCGAATCCAGGTTTGTTGGAAAAGATCGTCAGCGTCGGCCGCATTGCGGACCAGCCGCAGCAAGTAGCGATACAGCCGGTTCTGATAACGTGTGACGAGAGCCGAAAGCGCATCGAGATCGCCGCGGCGAAGCTGGTTGACCTCGGCTTCCATGCCCACCCGCGCCTCCTCTGCAGCCATCGTCGCGGCTATCATATTCGTTATACGAGCCGACACCTGAAAAAGACTCACCCAACCGGCGTTGTACACACCAAACACAGCCCACCCGTGCAGTATCCGCAAATAGCACAGACGATTGCGGAGAAATGGTTGCCGCTCGTCGGGAGGTTCGTTAGGGCCGGCCCAAGGCCTGGTTTCAGCGCCTGCAAGGCAATGGGACAGCTCTCCAGGCCCAGTACCGAACATGATTGCGCAAGCATGTCGGCTAAACCTCCTCTCACCCTTCGCAACCAATTCTCGCCGCGAGTTCTACACGAACAACCGCTTGAAATCCCGCCCTCGATCATGGAAGCTTGGTCCTGGAGGTTTGCAGTGCGAAATTGGCGACGGACAAGATCGAAACCAAGCTCTCCGGGTCGAACGCCGAAGCCTACCGCAGGCGTGCGAGGCTGGGCCCGCTCCGCGTCGCCGCGACCCGCGCGGGCCGCCTCCCCCATGGCGCTGTTTAGGGGGTCGGACCTGCAGTTCCGGCATGAGACCGGCAGCGCAATGTGCATTGCTCTTGCCGGCCGTTTTACTCTCGGCGCGCAGCGCGCTGCCCGGCAACCTAAGCGCAGCCTGCCCGTTGACATCCCCCGGCAGCCACTAGCCAACCCTGAGATTCGATGGGTAGCCGGTTTTCTAATCGCTACACATCTGGAAACCGGAACCGCCCTAACTCAGTCAAAACAAAGGACCGGCCCCAATTCTAATCGCTACACTTCGGCACCCGGCGACGGGCTGTCACCATCGCCATATTCGACTTTCCATTTTCGATTTTCCTGCCCGGACGAGGACTGACTCTTGCCCATCAAGCTCATCGCCATGGACATCGACGGGACGCTGCTCGACAGCCACTCGCAACTCCCGGAGGAGAACGCCCGCGCGATTGCCGAGGCCGCCGCGCGCGGCATCGCCATCGCCATTGTCACCGGCCGCCGCTTCGACTTCGCCCGCAGCGTCGCCGAAGCCCTGCCCTGCGACCTGCACCTGATCGTCAACAACGGCGCCCTCATCAAATCCAAGCGCGGCGATACGCACCAGCAGCTTCTGCTTCCCATCGGTACGGCGCGGCGCGTTCTGGAAGCCACGCAGGAATTCCGCTCGGAGGCTTCCGTGGTTTTCGACCGGCGCGAGCGCCAGGTGATCCTCGAGCGCATCAATTGGGACGATCCCGTGCGCGGCCCCTATTTCCGCCGCAATCGGGAATACATCGCCGAAGTCGCCCCGCTCACGTTGTGTCTCGATGGCGACGATCCCATCCAGATCATGTTCGTCGGTGCTTGCCAGCGCATGCGCGAGGCAAAGCAAGTTCTGGAAGCGCTTCCCTTCGCGCAGGATTTTTCACTCGCGTTGACCGAATACGAGTACCGCGACCTCTCGCTCGTCGACGTCGTTCGCCGGGGCGTCACCAAAGGCGCGGCCCTCGCCGAGTGGGCGCGTCGGCTCGGCATCGCGCGCGCCGAAGTAATGGCCATTGGCGACAACTGGAACGACCGCGAGATGCTAGAATACGCCGGCTTGCCCGTCGTGATGGGCAATAGCGTCGACGAGTTAAAATCGCTCGGTTGGACCGTCACACTTTCGAATGACGAGTGCGGCGTCGCTCACGCGATCCGAACGCACGTCCTCGAGGCCCAGACAATTCGATCAGGAGGATGGTGATGAGATCTGCTCTCGCAATGGGATTGGCTTTGCTCGCGACTCTGCTCGTAGGAATGCCCGCTTCGGCCCAGCGCCCGCCCGCGCCGCCTCAACATCCGACGATCACGTCCACTCTCGATTTTCAGCTCAGGATCGTCGAGTTCGAGTTCGTCTCCGCAGCCGACGCCATGCCGGAGGACAAATATTCCTTCGCGCCCACGAACGGTGAATTCAAGGGAGTCCGCACGTTTGCCGAGCAGGTGAAGCACGTGGCCACCACGAACACCCGGTTTTTCGACGCCATCCTCGGCCAGGCCCCTCCGGCGGCCGCCAATCGATTTGAAGCGGAAAACGGTCCCGATTCCATCAAGACGAAAGCACAGATCATGCAATATCTGCGCGATTCCTTCGCTCTCGGCCACAAAGCCATCGCCACGATCAATGCCGAAAACGCCTACGAACCCGTCAAGAACCCTCCCATTTCCTTCTTGAACACGCCGGCGGCAATCGCGGGCTTCGCTCCAGCTCACGCCTTGGATCATTATGGACAAATGGTCGAATACCTTCGCATGAACGGCATCATCCCGCCGGCCAGCCGGCAGCGGCCGCCCGCCAACCCACCGTCGAAATGACGCGCCTCTCCAACTCGCTCTTGCTTTCCGGCGCGGTTGCGCTTCTGATTGTGCTCACCATTGGCGCTCCAGCCGCGCGCCCCGATTACGCCGTGCTGCGCTCCGGCCTGCGCCTCCACATTACGGGCTACGAGCGCCTGGGAGATTCCGTGCGGCTCGCGGTAACCGGAGGAACTGTGGAGATTGCTGCGAGCGATCTCGTCGCGGTCGAGCCGGAGGACACGTTTTCGCCTTTGCCCGCCGCGCCCTCCACGCCCTTCGCTCAACTCATTCGCAAGGCCGCGCAGGAACACGGCGTGGACGAAAGTCTCATCACCCGAGTGATCGCAGTCGAATCGAATTTCAATCCCAAGGCCGTATCGTCTAAGCGCGCGCTAGGCTTGATGCAACTGCTGCCCCAGACGGCCTCGCGCTACGATGTGGGCAACGTCTTCGACCCGGCGGAAAACATCGATGCGGGAACCCGCTATCTGAAGGATCTTCTCGAACGATACCGAGGAAGCCTGCCGCTCGCGCTCGCCGCCTATAACGCCGGGCCCGAGGCCGTGGATCGCCACGGTGGAGTGCCGCCCTTTCCGGAAACGCAAAGTTACGTGAAACGCATTACTGCGAGGCTTGCAGAAGCGCGCAACGCGCAAAAAGGCCCGGCGTCGCTCATCCCCCGTCGCTAATCGCCGGTCACAGCTCTATTGCGTGGCGGTCTTTTCGCCGAGTCGCCGCATGCGCTCCTGAAGTTTCTTGCGCAGCGTCGCCGGAGCGTTGGGATTGAAGGCGACCAGATACCACAGCGGCTGCGAGCGGTCGCGGCTGAGACGCGAGAGTGTGGCGGCGTCGCTGTTGGGATGGCGGGCGATATTCTCGCGGATCGCCGAATAGGGATGATGCGAGAGCCGGTTGAGCGTCTTGGCCGTCACTTTGGGATGCTCGCTGATCAAGCGCAGGAGGTAGTAGTCCTCCTTGGGCGCCTGGCGCGAAAGCTGGTCGAGCGCGTCGGGCTTCACTTCCGCGCTCAGGACCGTGCCCACTTTTTCGTCCCAGCCCGAATTGATGCGGTTGAGTTCCTGCGTCCGCGCGTGAATCAGCTGCTCGATCACGCGGCGCTCCTGATCCAGACGAGCCGCGGGCAACGTGCTGCGCTCCACCGAATCGAGCACGCGCAGGAGATGCTGCCGTTCGCCGAACACAATCTGCGATGTCCTCACGCTCTTCCCCTTCGCCGGATTTCGTACCAAGTCGGAACGTCTCATATGCCTGTCACCCCGCAAATCTTACGAACCGCGATTGCCGCATGCCTGGCGGCGTTCGGTGATCGCACTCCCGCTCGGCACTCCTCTCGTACCTGGAAGGCTCCGTATTCCCAAGTATACGCCAAAGCGACTGCATTCCGATTCTGCAGGCGAACCACATTGGGAAATTCGCCTACACCGCGGCGCTGCGCGAATCACCAACCGGCGAAATTATCTTGCGTCCATCAATGGGAGTAAAGGAAAGGTAGGAAGTTGTGTTCCTAAGGCCGCAACAGATAGTTCTAGGACCAGGGCCCGATTTCGGACACGCCCGCCGAAGTGTCGAATGACGGGTCAGCGCAAGAACGGATTGTGTTCGCGCTCGGCGCCGATGGTGGTGAGGTCACCGTGGCCGGGGTATACGATCATTTCGTCCGGAAGAACCAGCAACTTCTCATGAATCGACTTCATGATCTGAGGGAAGGAGCCTCCCGGGAAATCCGTGCGCCCGATGCTTCCTTGAAAAAGGGTATCACCTGCGAGGAGCCGCCCCACATCGGAAGAACCGTCCCGCGCCGGTGAATCTCCCGCGGCGTGCCTGTGTTCGTGAGTCGCCGGAGCCGGACCGGATTCGACGACGAGACTGATGCTGCCGGGAGTGTGTCCCGGTGTGTGCAGGACCTTGGCTTCAAAACCTCCCCAGCGCAACGTATCGCCTTCCTTAACGAAGTCGCGGATGCGGACCGTCTCCGGCGTGGGAATGCCCAGCCACTGCGCCTGGCTGCCGATGCTCGCGTACACCCCAAGATCAGCTTCGTGCACAAGGACAGGCGCGCCCGTGGCGCGATGGAGCGCTGCGAGACCACCTACGTGATCGATGTGGGTGTGAGTGCTCACGATCGCGCGAACCTTGAGGCCGTAGCGCCGCACGACCTCCAAAATTCGCTCGACCTCGTCACCGGGATCCACGACGATCGCCTCGCGCGATGCCGGGTCGCCCAATATCGAGCAGTTGCATTGCAGCAGCCCAACGGGAATCACTTCATGAATGAGTTTCTCGGCCATAAAATCGAAGTATAGCAGTAAAGGGAGTGACTTTCCGTTGCGCTGCGCGGAGGGAATACGCTATTCGGGAATGCACGCCTGCCTGAGGGGTTGCTGGTCCAAGGGCAGACTGGCGGCGACCAGCGACTCAACCCGGGCAATCAATTCTGCGCGACGCTCGATTGTGTATTCCGCCGCGTCCACGGCAGAGCCGAAGGAAACAGTCACTTCGCCCGGATGAAGAGCCCATTCCCCCTTTGTCATAATTCGCTGCGTGCCAACGATCGAGACCGGCACGACAGGCACGCGGGCTTCGATCGCCATGGTAAAAGCACCTCTTTTAAAAGGCCGCAAACGACCGTCCGGGCTTCGAGTCCCTTCGGCGAATACCACGAACGACACTCCTTGCTGCAAATATCGGACAGCCGCGTCCACGATCGCCGCCCCTTCCTTGCGCGAGCGGTCCACTGGCACAAATTGCGCGAGACGCATGGCGGCGGAGAACACCGGAATGCGAAATAGTTCGCGCTTCACGAGGATGCTCACGCGTCGCGGCAGGGCGACGACGAGAGCGAGCGGGTCCACGTTCGAAACGTGATTCGCAGCGAAGACACAGGCGCCCGGCGGAATATTTTCGACGCCTTCGATGCGGACACGCATCCCGGCCAAACGATTCGCACCGCGAACCACTTTGACGGCCAGGCTGTACATGAGATTCGGATCGCCCACTATGAGAGTCCACAGCATGAGCCATGGCAGAACGAGGATGATCGCCAGCGCAAACAGAAGAACGACGAGGAAGCTGCGAATCATTCGGTGTAGCCGCGGAGGAGGCCCTCGCGGATGCGGCGCTGACGATCGGTCGAATGCGCGATTTCCGTGACGGAACAGGGCGAGTCGCCCTGCGCGCTGTCGATTGTCAACGCGAGGCCCGCGGCCGCGAGAAGATCATCGTAAGGAATTTCGTCGGTGCCGGACACGTAGCGGCGGAAGAAATCTTCGAAGCTCTTTCCGGCAACTTCCTCGACGACAGCGCGGATTCCTTCGCTGTCCCTGTAAAACTTCCCCGCTTTGGCGTATTCGTCATTCAGGCGGCGCATGACATCGTCGAGGGATTTGCGGTTGTCGGTCGCATCGCGAATGCCGAGATCGAGCAATACTCCGAGAATCTGGCCCTTGTTGTAATACGAAATGCTGCGATCCCGCACATCGTAGGCGTCGTACTTCTCGAGCCATGCGTCGAGGCTCGAGTCCTCGACGCTCTGCCACAAGCGCGCGGGCCGGGACTGGAGTTCGCAAACTTGGTAGGCAAGATCGCCATAAAACTGTTTTTTCGACCACAGCCCTGTGCGCTCGAGAGTGTACGCGGCGTAGGTGCTGGTGACGCCTTCTGCGAACCACAGTGCCCGCGTGTATTGCTCTTTGGTGTAGTCGACCGGTTCCAGGCTTTGCGGGCGAATCCGCTTGACATTCCATACGTGGAAAAATTCGTGCGCGGCGGTGGCCGCGGCGCGGTCGACGGTCGCCGCTGCAATGGCAGTCGAGTTCGAATGCTCCATGCCGCCGCTGCCCATCTCAGCGTACGGGCCGACGTGAAAGAAAAACGTGTACTCGCGGAAGGGCGGACCCTTCATCAGTTGCAATTCGTAGCCGGTGATGCGGCGCAGGGCTTCCTCGAGGCGGCGCTGATTGGAGTTGTTCCAGTCGTCGGCATCTATAACGACGCGAAAGTGGGCGCCGGCGTTTTCGAAAGTGAATTCGTCGAACTTCCCGGCCTCAACGGGCGCATCTACGAGAGCATCGTAGGTCGGGGCCGTGAAGGAGTCAGCGGTTTCCGCGGCGGCGAGCTCGGAAACGATCTTCCAATCGGCGGGAACGTTTTCAAATGCAATCTCGCTTTTCTCACTGCGTCGGCCGGGAATGTACATCAGAATCTCTGCGAGATTGATAAAGGCGTGGTGAGCGTCGAGCTGCGAATTGAAAGGGCCGGGATCGTTCCATTCAATCGCGTAGCCGATCTGCACATCGTCCGCTGCCGGCTCCGACGGAAGCGTCGCCGTGGAAATCCGCCAGGTTTGCTTATCGGCAGCTTCGACCTGGAGCGGAGTGGCTTGGGCGGAATGCCCCGACGCATGCAGGTCGCGAACACGATAGGAGAAGTCGCGCACTTGATAAAGGGCGTTCCAGGCTGGAAGCGCGACTTCCAGCGTTTGCCGCTCGGCTTCGACGGTCATCACAACATGGAAGACGTGCCGGCCGGGATTATCGAGCGAGACACGGTAGCGTATGGTCGCCGTAGCTGGACGAGGAATCAGCAGCAGAATAAGGCCAAAAGCAAAACCGACAGGCGCACGCCTCGAGACCGCCAGTACAGGAGCGCTTGGCACAGCCGTACCAGGCTTCATGCGCGGACACCGGCGCGAGCAGAGAGCTTCTCCAGGAGCTTAGTGGTGAGGCCGTCGAAGCTGCCATTGGACATGATCAGGACGACGTCACCGGGGCTGGCGTGCGCACTGACTTCTTCGGCGATTTCGCCAGCAGAGGCGAATGCGGTGGCGGCGCAGCCGCGAGCGCGGAGCGATTCAGCGATGGCCTCCGGGGAGAGCCGATCGTCTTCTGCGAGCAATTTGGCGCGACTGACGGGGCCGAACAGCACCGCATCGGCCAGCGAGAGGGCCTCCGGCAAGGCGTCCTGAAATACTTTGCGGCGCATCGTATTGGAGCGGGGCTCGATGGCGGCCCAGATCCTACGCCCGGGCCAGCGCGTACGGGCCGCTTCGAGCGTGAGGCGGATGGCGGTCGGATGATGCGCGAAGTCCTCGACCACGAGGATTCTATCGGCTTCGCCTTTGACTTCCATGCGGCGGCGAACGCTTTGAAATGTGGCAAGCGCGCTCGCGATGGCATCGCAGGAAATACCGCGCCCGCGGGCCATGGCCACGGCC
Organism: Candidatus Polarisedimenticolia bacterium; assembly: GCA_035576265.1. GTDB lineage: Bacteria > Acidobacteriota > Terriglobia > Acidiferrales > UBA7541 > Palsa-295. The sequence goes on along the minus strand of DATLWP010000273.1, from coordinate 10,517 downwards.
GCGAGCGCGTCGAGAACATTGTGGCGGCCGGCAGCCGGAATGCGGATGCGCGTGACCTCCTTTCCGCGATAGCTGACTCGAAATTCAGTGGCCGCGTCGTGCCACAGGATATCGCCGGCGCACCAGTCACATTCAGGAGCGAGCCCGAAAGTTTCCACTGCGCAAAAAGCCTTTGCCACGACTTCCATTAGATCCCGGCTCTCGCCCCAGCAGAGAATCCGGCCGCGGCGCGGGACAAGATTGACCAGGCGGCGGAATTGCAAAGCGATCGAGGCGAGGTCGGGATAGATATCCGCATGATCGTATTCGAGTGAAGTAAGAATGAGCTCGTCGGGGTGATAGTGAAGAAATTTCGGCGCCTTGTCGAAGAACGCCGTGTCGTATTCGTCGCCTTCAATGATGAACTCTTCCCCGCCCCCAAGGCCGTAGCTGCGGTCGCCGAAATTGGGCGCCACACCGCCGATCAGAAAATCGGGGCGCCGCCCTGCAGCGTGAAAAATCCAGGCCAGCATGGCCGTGGTGGTCGTCTTACCGTGGGTGCCAGCAACGACCAGGGAGGTACGGCCTGGAAGAAAATATTGCTCGAGGATTTGCGGCATGGAGCAGTACGGTATCTTCTCGTCCAGAATACGCTCAAGCTCAGGATTGCCTCGGGAAATCGCGTTGCCGATGACCGCAACGTCGGGTGCGGGCTGCAGATTTTCTTCGCGGTAGCCTTCGTTCCACGCTATGTCGAGCGAATCGAGAAGCGTCGAAGCGGGCGGATAGACGTTGACGTCTGAGCCCGTAACGTGAAAGCCGCGGTCCTTGAGCATGCCGGCCACCGGGGCCATCGCCGCGCCACCGATTCCAAGGAGGTGGATGTGAAGGTCGAGCGATTTGGACGGAAGCGAGGTCACGTTACGCGCCCTCTCGAAGCGTGCAGTGGTGCGGCAAGTCAAAAGCCCCCCTGTTGACAGTTTACAGGAACTGCGAAATTCCCGGCGCGCCTCTGCCGCTTGGAGAAACACCTCATGCCTACGGAACGCACGCGGGCTCCAGGATTTCAAGCGCCAGCCGCGCGCGATCCGCGCCTGTTGCCGTAAGACGGGCGCGAACACCCAGCGGGAGCGTCAATGCGGCGCGGGACGTATGGCCAATGGGAACGCCCCACACAATGGGGACGCCGAGCGGCGCAAGGATTCGTCGCGCAACATCCCGCACGCTCTCGCCGCCTTCGGGCGGCTCGCATTCGGGAAAATCGCCGAGAATGAACCCGGCGACGCGCCGAAACTTCCCCGCCTGCTTCAGGTGCATGAGCGCGCGATCGACCTGATAGGGCCTCATGGCCCGATCCTCGAGGACGAGAAGCGCGCCTTCTGTGGCAAGCGCCCAAGGGGTGCCGAGCGTTGCCTCGACGAGCGTAAGGCAGCCGCCGAGCAGTATGCCCTCGCCGATACCAGCGACGAGCGGCTCACCGTCCAGGTCGAGCGTCCAGCCCTGCCGAGTTTCAGAGATGGCGCGCGTGAGACTCGCGCGATCGTAACCGTGCGCCGCGCCTGCGCCGTGACAGAAATTCGAGGCGACCATCGGGCCATAGAACGTCACCCAGCGGAACTTTTGCCACAAAAACGCTTGCAGCGACGTGATGTCGCTCGATCCGAGAATGATTTTGGGACGAGCCGGAGGCGCGGCCCATGCGTCGAGCAGATAGTTCGAGCCGTAGCCGCCTCGGGAACAGAAGACGGCGCGCGCCGCGGGGTCGCCCAGCGCCTCCTGCAAAGCCGCCAAGCGGACGGAAGCAGAGCCGGCGAAGAAACTTTCGTGTGCAAGGACGCTGGCACTATCTATCTTGGGCACGTAACCCAGGCGTGCGATTTCGTCGCAGCCTTTCCGCACGAAATCTTCCTTCACGGGACTCGCGAGCGACACGACGCGGATCGCGTCGCCGGGGCGCATTGCAAATGGCTTGAGAGGTTGCGGCATCTGGCGAATCGAGAATAAGTAATTTTGCGAGTGGAGTCTAGGAGCGGGAGCGGCAGAGGGGGTGAAGAAGTTAAGAGTTCCGAGTCACCAGCCAACCGTACACGGCCAACCGCACGCGACACACAAGCGGCGCCCGTGGTTCAGTTGACTGTGAAGGTGAGCGGGCTGGTGGAAGTGCCACCCCCGGGGGCCGGGCTCGTCACGGTAATGCTGGCCGAGCCGCTCGCAGCGAGATTCGCGGCCGGAATCAATGCCACCAGTTGTGAAGAGCTGCGGAACGCCGTGGCGAGCGCGACGGAGTCCCATTCGACCACGGAGCCTGAAACAAAGCCCGAGCCTTTCACCAAAACCTCGAGGTCCGCGGCGCCCGCAGTTGCGCTCGACGGAGTAAGGGACGTGGCGGAGGGCATCGGGTTGTTCGGGCCGGTGACCGAGTAGGCCAAAGACCGAGAGGCAATCACCGGATTCGGAGTGCCGACGGAAATGCTAGGGAATCCTGGTTTGGCGATGTTGACTGGGTCAATCGCCGCGGTTAGCTGGGTCGTGTCGACGAAGGTGGTTATGCGCTGCCCACCATCCCAGGTGACGAAGTCACCCACGGCGAAGTTCGAACCATTCACAGTCAGGGTGAACGCCTGCCCGCCGGCCGTGGCCGTCGCCGGATCGAAGGACGAGATCGCGGGCGCTCCCACTTGCAGCGGCTGAATCTTGAAGCTCAGTGCCGAGGATGCAGGCCCGCCGCCAGGCTCAGGATTAATCACGTTCACCTGCGCGATGCCGGGATTGGCGACATCCGATTTCAGGATGGACACGGCGAGCTGCCCGGTGGTGGCGTCGAAGTTCGTGGACCGCGCAGAGCCGTTCCAATAGGCGAAAGACACGCCCTTGGAGCTGGAGACGAAGCCCGTTCCGGAGATGAAGAGAGTGAAACCGTCGCTGCCTGCGGTGATGCTCGAAGGAAAGATTTGCTGGATGATGGGCGTAGGGTTAGGGGACGATCCGCCGTTACCCCCGCAGCTTACGAACAGCAACACGATCCCTGCAACTGCCGCGAGCGCGGCCCACCGCAAATGCTTCAATCCTTGCCTCCTGTGAGTATCAAACGGGGATCCCGGGGCCGCTTGCCACCCGCAGCCGGGAAAGCGGAACGAGGGAAACATTAGACCGCTGCCAATCTCCCCTGCCGAACAGACAAGATTGATAGCATCCCGCCGCGCGGCACGTCAACTCGGATTCAGGAGGCAGCGAAAAGGATGCAACGAAAGCCCGAAGAGCTTGATCGGTCTGGAGGCCGCCGCGGGTAGCGTGGCCTCGCGTGCAGGCAGAACGCGCGCCCGCAGCATGGGAGCCATACGGCGAGCACCGCGTGGGGGCCTTCGGCTGGCGCCGTTCGCGAGGATACATTTTGCACTGTGAACACCCCGGATGCGGGCGGATAGCGTTCCTCTCAACCATTGCGAGCGACGTGGGAAAATGTCAGAGAGCGGCGACCGGCCGAATGGGGCGGGACTCGCATTTGACATTTAGCTCGGCGATGCGCTTGAGAAGCTCACGCTGCTGAGGCACGGTCAACTCCGCCTCAAATTCCAAGAGGAGGCCTTCGTCCGTCTTGCGCGTGTTCCAGATTCGCGTGCGAATTCCAATTTCATGCACGATCCGGCGAACGCGCTCGATCGTGTCGCCGTCAATGGCGGTCACGCGGAAGCCCACGAGCTCCAGGTGCAGGCCGAGCCGCTTTTCGAGCTTGCCGATGAAAATGAGCGAAGCCAGCAAGAGAAGCGCCGTGAAAATTCCCGTGACGTAAAGGCCCGATCCCACGGCCATCCCGATGCTCGCGACGACGAAAATCGTTGCGGCGCTGGTGATGCCGATGACGGTGCCGCGCTCGCGAATAACGACGCCAGCGCCGATGAAGCCGATACCGGGAATAATCTGCGCGGCGATCCGAGTGTGATCGCCGCCGAAGGCGCTCGCCATTTCATACGAGACGGTGGCGAAGAGGGCCGCGCCGAGACAGATGAGCATGTTAGTGCGTATGCCGGCCGGCTTCTGGCTCAGCTCGCGCTCGATGCCCACGATGCCACCGAGCACAGCGGCAAGCAGAAGACGGCCGATCACGTAGACGTTGAGATCGTACAGCATGGCATCCCCCTGTGCCTCGACCGAGATTCTACAACGTTTGGCGGGGCTGCGAGCGGGATGCCGCTCCGAAAGGCCGGAGGCGGCCCATCAGCCGCCTTCCGGAAGCACATTCCCGGCGGATCGCCGCCGGGCTAGAGCTTGAAGCGGGTGAGTTTCGCGAAGCGACGGGCGCGGTCCTTGATTTCGCGGCGCGTGACGCGCGCGAGCCGCTCGACTCCGAAGCGCTCGACCGTGAAGCTGGCGAGCACCGAGCCGTAGACCATCGCGGAGCGAAGCGTTTCTTCGTTGATGCGACCCACCCCCGCGAGATAGCCCATGAAGCCGCCCGCAAAGGTGTCGCCCGCGCCGGTGGGATCGTGAACCTCTTCGAGCGGAAATGCGGGCACCGAAAAGACGAAGCCGTCGTGGACCATCAGCGCGCCGTGCTCGCCGCGCTTGATGATGAGAGTGCGCGGACCCATCTTGAAGACATGCTTGGCGGCGCGAAACAGGTTGTGCTCTCCGGTGAGCTGGCGCGTCTCGTCGTCGTTGATCGTGAGGATCTGTACGTGCTTCAGTGTCTCGCGCAGCTCGGAGGGTGTCCCGTCGATCCAGTAATTCATCGTGTCGAGACCGACGACTTTAGGCCTCTTGCGAATCTGCTTGAGCACCGAGCGCTGCAAGGTGGGATCGATGTTGCCTAGAAAGACGAAGGGCGAGTCGAGATAGGCGTCGGGCAGCGTGGGGCGAAACGACCCGAAAACGTTGAGCTCGGTAGCGAGCGTGGTGCGCTCGTTCATGTTCAAGCTGTAACGGCCAGCCCAGAAAAAAGTCTTGCCCTGGGCATGCTCGAGACCGGAGAGGTCAATCTTGCGGCCGTGAAAGACGGCTTTCTCTTTTTCCGTAAAATCATCTCCGACCACCGCCACGATGCGGACCGGCGCGAAATGGCTGGCGGCCAAAGCGAAGTAACTCGCCGCGCCTCCCAGCGTGCGGTCCACCTTGCCGTGAGGGGTTTCAATAGCGTCAAAAGCCACCGATCCGACAACGAGAAGTGACATGAGATCTCCGGGTTTTTAGCAGGCTGCCATGGGCAGTTCTGCGCGTGTCTTCAGTATCAAAAGCCCCAACTCGCAGACGTGATGCCAACAAGAGCTCCGGCGCTACCACACGTACTTGCCAACAATCGGCGCGAGGCGCTTTTTTGCTGCCGCCGGAATCGCCTTGCGGTCTGTGAGAATGGCATACGCCAGCGCCGAGCCGCATTTGCAGTCGCGACCGGACCCGAGCGCGCGCACCACTTCGCGGATGGCGCGTTGCACGTTTTCGGCGTTCTTGTTGAGATGGGCAATGATCACGTCGACTGTTACGGCGTCGTGGTGCGGGTGCCAGCAATCGTAGTCGGTGACCATCGCAAAAGTCGCATAGCAGAGTTCGGCCTCGCGCGCGAGCTTGGCCTCGGTGACGTTGGTCATGCCGATCACGTCGAAGCCCATCCGGCGATAGGTGTTGGATTCAGCGAGAGTAGAAAACTGCGGGCCTTCCATGCAGATGTAGGTGCCGCCGCGATGGACTTTGACCCCGATGCGGTCGCAGGCGCCAGCGAGACGCTCCGAAAGGCGCGCACACGTCGGTTTGTCGAAGCCGACGTGAGCCACGATGCCACCGCCGAAGAACGTCGCCGTCCGGCCGCGCGTTCGGTCGAAAAACTGGTCGGGGACGAGAAAATCGAGCGGAGGAACCTCCTCGCGCAACGAGCCGACCGCGCTCACGGAGATCACTTGCTCGACTCCGAGCATTTTCAAGGCGCAGATGTTAGCGCGGTAATTGATCTCGCTAGGCGAAAACCGATGACCGCGGCCATGGCGGGCGAGAAAAGCCACGCGACGGCCTTCAAGCGTGCCCACGACGATCGCATCCGACGGGTCGCCGAAAGGAGTCTTCACGCGGACCTCGCGCGTATCGGTGAGTCCCGCCATGCTGTAAAGACCGCTGCCGCCGATGATTCCGATTCTGACGGGTTCTTGCTTCGATTTCGACTGTTTCGCCTTTGGCATTCGTGCTCCTGGATTAGATTGCGGCGCTCTCGCCCAAACTTCGGGACGGACGCCAAGCGGGCAGAAATTATGTCCACCCGCCAAGAAACGGTCGCGACAACGATGGCTCCTAATCTACTCGGACCGGCTCAGGTTCCCACTTCCCATCCCGCTCGCGCAGGTAAGCGGCGGGAACGCCGTCGTCGTGGACGAAAAGCCCCAGCCAGCCTTCTTGCACAACCTTGGGAATCCAGCGCTTCTTGTTTTCGAGCGTGGTCATCGGGTAAAGATCGTAACCCATAATCCACGGAAGCGGGAGATGCGCCGTCGTGGGCACGAGATCCGCGAAGAAGAACGCGGTCTTGCCGCCCCCGGTGAGCTTTACGCACTGCATGTCGGCCGTGTGGCCGGGGACGCGAATCAGTTCGACGCCCGAGGCAACAACCGTATCGCCCTCGACGAGCGCGAGCGTACCTTCGGCCTGCAGGGGCGCGTAATTTTCCCGGAAGTAGCTGGCGCGGTCGCGCTCGTTCGGATGCATGGCGTGATCCAATTCGCCCTTTTGGACGACATATCGGGCGTTGGGAAAGGTCGGGACGACATTGCCCTTTTCGATTCGCGTGTTGCCGCCGCAGTGGTCGAAATGCAGGTGCGTGTTGATGACGATGTCGATTTCCTCGGGGCGCACACCGTAGTCACGCAGGCTTTCGGCGAGCCTCGGGCCGTCTAGCCCATAAATCTCGCGAAGCTTCGCGTCGAGCTTTCCGCCGGCGCCCGTTTCGACCACGATTCGTTTGCCTTCGGTGCGGATCAGCAAACAATTCAATCCCATGGTGATCCGATTGCGAGCGTCGGGCGGCGCCTTCTTCTCCCATAGCGACCGCGGCACGACTCCAAACATGGCCCCGCCGTCGAGATGGACATGGCCGTCCGACACGACGTGAAATTCGAGATCGCCGAGTTTCAAGCCCTGTTCCTCCGAAGGTCTGCAACCGCGGACGGACATATATCCAAGCAAGTCGCGCGCCGAAAGTCAAAACTCCGCCGAAAACACAGCACAAAAGAACTTCTGTCCCCGGCAATCGGAAATTCTTCAGCCGCCGAAGCAGACACTCAAGGCAATCCCGCCCGATTCAGGATTTCGTTGACCGCGGCGTAGGGGTCTTTCTTTCGCGCGGCGACTTCGGCGGCGAGCTGTTCGAACTCCGCCTCAGGCACCCGTTTTCCCAGGGTGCGCTCGATCAGGCGCGTCTCAAGCAGGCGCATCAGCCACTCTTTCCAGTAGGCGAGCTCGCGCGCGCGTCGGTCTGGGGCCTTGTCAAGGTGCTCGCGAAAGCGGGCGATCTCACGCGCGAGTTCCTCCACGCCCTGATTCGCCGTCGCCACCGTGCGGACCACCGGCGGCTTCCAGCCATCGCGCGCGGGGACAAGCTCCAAAATAGCCCGAAGCTGCTGTTCGAAACGATCGGCGCCTTCGCGATCGGTCTTGTTGATCACAAAAACGTCGCCGATCTCCATCAGTCCGGCCTTGAGACTCTGCACTTCGTCGCCCATGCCCGGCACAAGAACCACCAACGTGCAGTCCGCGAGGCGCACGACTTCGATCTCGCCCTGACCCACGCCCACCGTCTCGACCAGGACAACATCCTTCCCGGCGGCGTCCAGCAGCAAGGATACGTCTCCGGTTGCCTGCGCGAGGCCGCCAAGATAGCCGCGGGTCGCCATCGATCGGATAAAGATGCCCTCGTCCGTCGCGTGGCGGTGCATGCGGATGCGATCGCCGAGAATCGCGCCGCCGGTGAAGGGACTCGATGGATCCACGGCGATGATGCCGACGGTCTTGTTCTGCGCACGATAGTTGGCCGCGAGACAATCCACCAGCGTGCTCTTCCCCGTTCCCGGCGCTCCGGTGACGCCGATGCGAAAGGCGCGGCCGGTATAAGAAAACAGCAGTTTCAGAAGCTGCTCAGCTTCGCTCGTGCGGTTCTCGATCGCGGAAACGGCGCGGGCGATCGCGCGAACGTCCCCGGCGCGGATTTGCGAGGCCCATTTTTCAAGCGTGTCATTCATACGCAAGAGAGCGCCTGCCGCGCCTGAACTCCGGCCCAGCAGGCGGACCATCGACGGTCGACAGCCGACAGCTCACGGCAAGCACCAATTCTTGGGAATCGCTCGGCTCAAAATGAAGCTGTGAGTTTACCCCGACCAGCTAATCCCTCGGGCTTTTTTCGGGGGGAGCGGTTGCGCCGGACGAACCGCCCGGTCCGGGGCGGGTCGCACCAGCCGCGCCGCCGGCGTATTCGTCGTAGGCCTTGATGATGCGTTGCACCAAGCTGTGGCGCACCACGTCGCGCTCGTCAAAATAGACCAGCGCAATACCTTCGATCTTGCCGACGATGTCGATGGCTTCAACCAGCCCCGACCTCCGGCTGTCCGGGAGGTCGATCTGGGTGACATCCCCGGTGATGACCGCCTTCGAGTTGAATCCCAGGCGCGTGAGGAACATCTTCATCTGCTCGCTCGTCGTGTTCTGCGCCTCGTCGAGGATGACGAAGGAATCGTTCAGCGTACGCCCGCGCATGAAAGCCAGGGGAGCGACCTCGATAATATCCTTTTCCAGGAAGCGCTCGAGCTTGTCCGCTTCGAGCAGGTCGTGGAGCGCGTCATAGAGCGGGCGCATGTAGGGATCCACCTTTTCCTGAATCGTGCCGGGCAAAAAGCCCAGGCGTTCGCCTGCTTCCACGGCCGGGCGCGCAAGAATGATGCGGTTCACCTGTTTCGCAAGCAGCGCCGAGACGGCCATGGCTACAGCGAGATACGTCTTCCCCGTCCCGCCCGGCCCGATGGCGAATACCATGTCGTAGCTTTCGAGAGCCTCGATGTACCGCCGCTGGTTCGCGCTCTTTGGCGCGATGCTTTTCTTGCCGAGCGCGCGCGTGCGCGTGGGAGAAAATGCGCCGTGAAGAGTGGCCACAGGCTCTTCAGCCGCCACGCGCAACAAAGCCTTCACCTCGTTGCTGTCCGGGATGCGCCCTTCGCGCACGCGATCGCTATACGCTCCCAGAATCCGTGCGGCGCGCTCCACCTGCGCGGGCTCGCCTTCGATTTCGATGTCGCGATCTTGCAAGTGCGTGGTGACGTGCAGGGCGGATTCAAAGAACTTCAGGTTTTCATCGAGGGTGCCGAAGAGCTCGCTGATCCCTCCGGCCATTCGAACGGTTTGCTTCATCAAGTTTAGCGGTCCTCAGCCTCCGGCGCTGATTCGACCGTCTGCATTTCTAGCCTAGCGCGGGAGTGCCGGAGGGTCAAGGCGCGGCGGCAGAATATACCCCAACCTAACAATCGCGGCCGGGCAAGAACAACACGAAGTCATCTCCGCGGCGCGTCTCACCGATTTGGCTGCGGAAATTGCACCTTGGGCACCTGGCGCGAGGCCTCCGAGGCCGCGAAATAGGCGTCGTTGCGGTGGAAGCCGGCCCAAGCCGCGAAGATGTTGTTCGGAAAGAAGCCGATGTAGGTGTTGTAGGCCTGCAGCGCGTCGTCGTAGCGTTTCCGTTCGACCGAAATGCGGTTTTCAGTGCCGGCGAGCTCATCCTGCAGGCGCAGGAAGTTCTCGTTCGACTTGAGCTGTGGGTAATTCTCGACGATGGCAAGCAGGCGGCCCAGCGCGCCGTCGAGCTGGCCGTTGGCGGCGATCCGTTCCTGCGGCGTATGCGCGCCGAGAAGGGCGGCGCGGGCCTTGGCGATATCGCCGAACACGGTCTGCTCTTGCGCCGCGTAGCCCTTGACCGTCTCAACGAGGTTCGGTATCAGGTCGGCCCGGCGCTGGAGAACCACATCCACCTGTGCCCAGTCGGACCTGACGGTTTCGTTCAGCGCGACCATTTGATTGCGGCGCGAGACGTACATGCCGCCCACCAGCAGCGCGGCGATCAACAGACCAACCAGCACACCCACCAAACGCTTCATGACGAACCTCCTGTCACCTCACCAAGCCCCCGCCCGTCTGCTCTCCTGCCGTTTTGCGAATCGCAGCGAGCTTGAAAGATTGCCTGGCGTCTCGCGCGATCAGCGGAACTATAGCGCATCCAGGCGTCGATCGACTTCGTTGGTCACGACCTCGACGAATTCGAGGTACGCGTGCAGCCCAGCCTCGATATCCAGCTTCCTCTCCTTTTGCTTGCCTTCGCGCAAGTCGAGGATGGCATAAAAACCGGCGGGATCGGCGCCCGTTAACGCCGCGACGGCAGCCACGGCCTCACGTTTCGTTTCCACCGGGGGCTGGCCGAGCGCGATCAAAGCGTGGCGAAAGAGCGCACAGAAGGCCGCCACGGACGCCAGCATGATGCGTAAATGCGCCCTCTTGTTCCTCCGCGCCTCGAGCACCGCCTGGCG
>DATLWP010000272.1:0-8048 GCA_035576265.1 Candidatus Polarisedimenticolia bacterium | reverse complement strand
AAGCCACGCTTCGACCTCCGCCACCACCCGGGCCGCGATTGTCTCGGGATCGGTAGCCGAAGAATCCCGAGCGGCATCTTCCGCCCCGGCGGTGCCTTTGAGGCGCGCGCGCAGGTCCGCCAGCACGCTCCGCGCGGCCTCGGTCACCAGGCCGCGTCCCGCCGTCTCGGCAAGCGCCAGCAGGCGCGCACGGCTGAGGAGCTCGTCGACCGAGGGTATTTCACGAAGGCGGGAAGCTGCGTCCTTCTGCGATTTTGCCGCGGGTTCGGGCGAGGGGCGCATCGGCAGCCTATTTGACCACGCAGCCACGGAGCCGCGCAACCTCGGGGCTTTTCATTTGCGACAATCGAGCATACACCCCGGTTGACGCCCTGGCCCGCCGCTCGTACCCTGAAATCTCACCGGTAACTAACTCATTATGGCCACCGTAGACGACGATCTGAGCCAGATCGAGCGCGATATTCGCACGCTGAAGATCGAGTACGAGCAGTTCTTCGGCGGCGGGCGCAAGCGGCCTCCCACGGACACCCAGTGGCGCCTCGATACCCTCGTGCGCCGATGCAACGAGCGCGTCGCCCAACTGAACTTCGCGCAGCGCTTCCGCTTGAACAACCTGACCCAGACCTACGCGAAGTATCAGGACATGTGGCGCAAGAAGCTCATCCAAAAGGAGACCGGCGGCACGCAGCGCCATTTCGGCGCCACCGCGAAAGCCATCGAGGCCGAACGCGCGCGCAAGGCGGCCCTGGACGCGGCCGCGGCGCCGCTGTCCGCCTCCGCGGCAGCGCAAGCCGCTCGCGTCTTTGCGATGTCCTTCTCGGATCCAGCGCATGAAAAGGACAAGGTACAGGAGCTCTATCGCAAGCTGATCGAGGCCCGCACCGAAACCGGGGAAAGCGCAGGGGCACCGAGCTTGCACGACTTCGAGCGCTTTGTCCGGAAGAAGACGAAAGACCTGAAGGACAAGGGCGGCAACGAAATCGAATATAGCGTCAGCATCGAAGGCGGGCGCGTCAAGCTGAAAGCCCGCGTTTCCAGCTGAGTTTCTCCCGGCCTGCGCGTTTCTCACGACACCTCTTCCGAAACTCTCCGCGAACGCTTACACTGGCCGTCTCATTCGATTCCGCATTTCCAGGGGAGGAAAGTCCGTGGCCATCGAGCGGGCGCTCATCAGCGTATACGACAAGACCCGGGTGGTGGAATTCGCGCGCGAGCTGGCATCGCTCGCGATCGAGATCGTGTCCACGGGTGGAACGGCGCGGCTGCTGCGCGACGCCGGGGTTCCGGTGCGCGACGTGGCCGAGCTCACCGGATGGCCGGAAATGCTCGGCGGGCGAGTGAAGACGCTGCACCCGAAGATTCACGGCGGAATTCTTTTCCAGCGCGGAAAAGCGGAAGACCGCAAGCAGGCCGCCGAACAATCGATCGTTCCCATCGACCTTGTGGTCGTGAATCTCTATCCCTTTTCGGCGACGGCGGCGAAGCCGGGCGTCACCCCGGACGAGCTGATCGAGAACATTGATATCGGCGGGCCGGCGATGTTGCGTTCGGCGGCGAAAAATTTTCAAAGCGTGGGAGTCGTCACCGATCCGGCCGACTATGCCGATATCGCCGCGGAGCTGCGAGAAAAACGCGAACTGAGTTTGAGGACGCGCCTCGCGCTCGCGCGCAAAGCCTACGCGCGCACCGCGCGCTACGACGGAGAGATCGCGACGGAACTGGAGCGCCTCGCGGCCGACGGCAGCGTCACGATGGGCACGCTGGGCAAATTGCCGGAGCGGATTCACGTGGCGCTCGAACGCCGCCAAGCCATGCGCTACGGCGAAAACCCGCACCAAGCCGCGGCGCTGTACGTCCCCGCAGGACGCCCGGCGGCCGGATTCGCGGGGGCGAAACAGCTGCAGGGAAAGGAGCTTTCCTACAACAACCTCGTGGACCTGGACGCGGCGTGGGCGCTCGCGATGGAGTTCCGCCGCCCGGCGGTGGCCATCATCAAGCACAACAACCCCTGCGGCGCGGCCGAGCAGGAGTCGCTGCGCGATGCGTACGTGAAAGCGCTCGAATGCGATCCCGTTTCCGCTTTCGGCAGCGTGCTCGCGTTCAACCGCCCGCTCGATGCCGCGACGGCCGAGGAAGTGGCGAAGCTGTTCGTGGAATGCGTCGTCGCGCCGGGCTACGAGCGGGCGGCGCTTGAAACGTTCGCGTCGAAGAAGAATCTGCGCCTGCTCGAAATGCCGCGAGAAACCCCGCCCGAAGAGCTGGAACTCAAGCGCATCTCCGGAGGCGTGCTCGTGCAGGAGCCGGACCGCCACGAACTCGCCGAAGCGGAACTCAAGGTCGCGACCGAGCGCGCTCCCACCGACGCCGAACGTAGCGGTCTGCTCTTCGGCTGGAAAGTGGCCAAGCACGTGAAATCGAACGCGATCGTTTTTGCGCGAGGAGGACAGACGGTCGGCGTCGGCGCCGGCCAGATGAGCCGCGTGGATTCCGTGAAGATCGCGGTGATTAAAGCTGCAACGGCCGGCCTTTCTCTCGCGGGCAGCGTCGTCGCGTCCGATGCGTATTTCCCCTTTGCCGACGGCGTCGAAGAAGCCGCCAAAGCCGGGGCAACTGCGGTGATTCAACCGGGCGGCTCCGTCCGCGACGCGGAGGTGATTGCCGCGGCGAACCGGCTGGGAATGGCCATGCTGTTCACGGGCGTGCGGCATTTCCTGCACTAGGCCGAACACATGGAAGAGCGAACCAAATCCGGCGGGTTGGCCGGGCTGCGCGTGCTGGCGCTCGAAAGCCGGCGCGCCGCGGAAATGGCGAAGCTGATCGGCAACTACGGCGGACGCGCAATCGTGGCGCCGTCCATGCGCGAAGTTCCTCTTGAATCCAACAACGAAGCGCTCGCTTTCGCTCGCACGCTCGCCGCAGGCGGGTTCGACATGGTCGTTTTCCTGACGGGCGTGGGGACGCGCGCGCTCGCGCGCGTGGTGGAAACGATTTATCCGCGCGAGCAGTTCGCAGCCGCGCTTCGCAGAATTCCAGTGGTCGCGCGTGGCCCGAAGCCCGCGGCCGCTCTGAAGGAGATGGGAGTGCCAGTGGCGCTGGCCGTTCCGGAGCCGAACACCTGGCGGGACCTGCTGCGCGCTCTCGACGAAAGGGCGGATTCGCTGCCGCTCAAAGGCCGGCGCGTCGCCGTGCAGGAATATGGCGCGTCGAATCCCGATCTTCTCGCCGGACTCGCAATGCGGGACGCGCGTGTGACGCGCGTGCCGGTCTACCACTGGGCGCTGCCTGAGGATACGGGGCCGCTGCGGGCCGCCGTCGAGGCGATCGCGCGGGGCGAAATCGATGTGGCGTTGTTCACCACGTCCGTTCAGGTGGCTCATCTGCTGCGAATCGCGAAGGAAATGAACCTCGAGAGCGCGGTGCGACGCGGCTTCGCGAGAATTTTGGTCGGCTCGATCGGGCCGCTCACCTCGGAAGAACTTCGCGAACAGGGCATTCCCGCCGATTTTGAGCCTGCTCACCCGAAGATGGGCTTCCTCGTCAACGAAGCCGCCGAGCGCGGCCTTAAGTTGCTCGAGGAAAAACGTCGTCGTGCCGCCGGTTGATGTATCCGTGCGGTTGTTTCGTGCGGCCAGGCAACGGTAATTTTGGGTGGGTGGGGGGCCGCGGCCTGGCCGCCTCGGCGAAGGCAAGAATTCTAACAAGCGCGCGGGGCGCCCATTTCGTCGAAATTTCGATGGGGCCGATTCACGTTTCAGATTCGAAAGACTCTTGAATTCACGCGATCGTATTTCGTGAGAAACAAAAGCCGTGACGCCGGGCGCGCTATTGTGGCCGGCGCTTCCGGCGGCGCAGAAATTCCTCGAAAGAAGCCTTGCTTGAGAAGCGGTGCAGCAGAGCGCGGCGGCGCTCCGGCGAAAGTTTTCCGGCGAAGAGTTTTCTCCGGATCTCTCCTAATTCTTCGAGCCACGATTCGTATTCCGCGCCGTACTCGCGGTCGATCCGCTTCTTGAGCCGCTGCGCCAGCGCCGGACTCTGCCCGCCGGTGGAAATCGCAATCTGCAGCGCGCCCCGACGGACAACCGCGCCGTAATAGAAGTCGCAGTGCTCGGGATCGTCCACCACGTTGCACAAGACGTTGCGCCGTTTGGCCTGCCGGTAGATTTCGGCATGCAGCGCGGGAGAGGACGTCGCGGCGACGGTGAGGAACGCACCCGCTAAGTCAGAAGACCGAAATTTGCGGGCGTCCCAACGAAGCTTCTTTGCGCGGGCCCAGGTGCGGATGCGGTGCGTCGCGCGCGGCGCCACCACGCGGACGTCTGCTCCGGTGCGCAACAGGCCCTCGATCTTTCCCTCCGCCACGCGACCGGCTCCGACGACCAGGCAACGCCGCCCGGCGAGCTTGAGAAACGCCGGAAAGAGAATCATGGGCGCTACACCGATTCGCCGCGCACGAGATCGTCGTACGTTTGGCGGCGGCGGGCGATGCGAAAGCGGTTGCCTTCCACAAGAATTTCGGCGGGGCGGCGGCGCGCGTTGTAGTTCGATGATTGCACAAAGCCGTAGGCTCCCGCAGCCCACACGGCGAGAAGATCGCCCGATTGGACGGGAGGGAGGGGGCAGTCGCGCGCGAGAAAATCACCTGATTCGCACACCGGCCCCACGATATCCACGAGTTTTTTCTCTTCGGCGAGCCCAGCGCCACATACCGCGGGCGTGACAGGGTGCACGGCGTCGTAGAGCACCGGGCGAATCAAATCGTTCATGGCCGCGTCCACGATGACGAAGGTTTTCCCGCGAGTTTCCTTCACGTAAAGAACACGCGTAAGGAGCACGCCGGCGGGGCCCACAATGGCGCGCCCAGGCTCGATCAAGAGATGGCAGCCGAGCGGCCGGACGATCGCCGAAATCGCGCGCGCAAACGCGGCGGGAACAATCGGCGATTTGTCCGTGTAGCGGATGCCGAGACCTCCGCCGATGTCGACGCAGCGGAGAGGCACGCCGTTGCGCGCCAGGTCCCGCACGTAGGATGCAAGACGCGCAAGGGCGCGGCGGTAAGGCGCGACGCTCAAGATTTGCGACCCGATGTGCGCCGAAATTCCGCGCCAGACGATCACGCGGGAATCGGCGTGCGCCAAGTACAGTCTGCGCGCTTCCAACCAGTCCACGCCGAATTTGTGGTGATGATGGCCGGTCGAGATGTGCGGGTGGCCGCCCGCCAGGACGTCGGGATTCACGCGAATCGCAACCGAGGGCCGCTCGCCTCCGGCTGCGACGTGGCGCGCCGCTTCGCTCAGCAACACTTCGAGTTCGGCGCCGGACTCGACGTTGAAGAGCAGAATGCCTCCGCGCCCGATGCGCGCGCCGGGATAGCGCAACGCGTCGCGGATCTCTTCGCGCGTCTTCCCCACGCCCGAAAACACAACGCGGCGGCCCGCGACGCCAATGCGGCGCAGCCGGTCGAGTTCGCCGCCGGAAACGACGTCGAAGCTGCTGCCGAGGCGCGCCAGAATGCGCAGGACCATGAGATTCGAGTTGGCTTTCATCGCGTAGCACAACGTGTGCGGGAGCGATCCGAAGGCGCGATCGAAGCGGTGATAGGCGGATTCGATGCTGGCGCGGCTGTAAACGTACGCGGGCGTCCCGACGGCGTCCGCGACGCGAGAAACAGCCACGTCCTCGCAGTGCAGAATGTGCAAGCGAGCCCGGGCGAGCCCGACGGGGCGATAGGCGTACCCGGGCGTGTACTCCGTGGGATCCACGGCGCGCCGGGATTTGCTCCGGCGCGTCGATTTGGGCGCCCGCGTCATGGCGCACCGCAACCGCAAACACCAGGGTGAAATGGATTACTCATCAGGGGACCATCATACGAAGTTTTTCAAGAAAAGCCACGCGCAGCCGGCGGCCTCAATAACTGGCCCGGCCTGCCTTCACATGTGATGGTCGTCGGCGTGAAACTGAAAGTTCAGGTGGAATGTCCAGCCGGGAAATTCAACAGGAACCGCGTAAGAGACGTCGATCTCGACGCGTCCGACCGTGCGGGGCGTGGCCGAGGGATCCATGACCGTGTCGAGAGAATTCGGGCTGAATTCGTGAGCCTCCGACTGCACCTTAATATTCCCGAGTTCTACAGGAAGGCCAAGATCCCGCGCCTTTTGATAAATGTCGTTCCGGATGGCGTCGCTGCTTCGGAGGTCCACGGTGGCGAGATGGGCTTCATTCCGGGCGGCATTCTCAAATTCGTAACTCTTGAAATAGGTCGGCACGATTTGCAAAACGGCAAACCCGACCAATCCTATGAGGAGCCCCACCGACAAGGCCTTTAAGACTCCGGCCATAAGCTGGCCGTGGCGCCGGTGCAACCGAGCTATAAGTACTCTTGCGTCAGCTAGCGACACTGGAAACTCTCAGGAGGAAAACTAGCATTTGGAATGCAAGGTGTCGAGACCCCGCGATGGTCGGGTTTCCGCAGGAGTTACCTCAAGAACGTCCTGGAAGCTCAAAGCTGGATGCTGAGGAAGGATGGGCGGGGGCACGAACGGCAAATCTACGGTAGAATTGATGGTCTTGCTCTCGTTAACCAACATCACTATGCGCTACGGCGCGCGAACCCTGTTCGAGAACGTCACCTGCTCGTTTCTCGCGGGGCGGAGGTACGCCGTCACCGGGCCGAACGGCGCCGGGAAATCCACGCTGATGAAGATCATGACCGGCGAGATCGGGCCGACCCAAGGATCGGTGTCGCGTCCCAAGAAGCTCGGCGTGCTGCAGCAGGACCAGTTTGCCTTCGACGACTACCGAGTGATCGACACGGTGATCATGGGCAACTCGGCGCTATGGAACGCGCTGACCGAGCGTGATGCTCTATACGCCAAGCCTCACGACCATCTCACCGATGAAGACGGCATGCGCCTCGGCGAGCTCGAAGGGATCGTCGGAGATGAGGGCGGCTATACCGCCGAAGCCGATGCGGCGCGGTTGCTCGACGGGCTGGACGTGCCGGAGGAGCTGCACGAGCGCAAGATGGGCGAGTTGCAGGGTGGGCAGAAAGTGCGCGTGCTGCTGGCGCAGGCGCTTTTCGGCAATCCCTCGGCCTTGCTGCTCGACGAGCCGACCAACCACCTGGACCTCGATTCAGTCCACTGGCTGCAGGATTACCTGTGCGAGTACGACGGCGTGCTGATCGTGATCTCGCACGACCGGCACTTCCTGAACAGCGTCTGCACGCACACGGCGGACATCGATTATCAAACGGTGATCATGTACAACGGCGGGTACGACGACATGGTCGTGGCGAAGACCTCGATCCGCGCGCGCATCGAGGCGGAGAACGCCCAGCGCGAAAAGAAGATCGCGCAATTGCAGGAGTTCATCGCGCGTTTTTCGGCGGGCACGCGCTCGGCGCAGGCTACCTCGCGAAAAAAGGAAGTCGAGCGTTTGCAAACCGCGGAGCTCGCGAAATCGAACATCGCGCGGCCGTTCATTCGCTTCCAGCTCGACCAGCATTCGGGAAGAAATCCCATCGAGATCCGCAGCATCACGAAATCGTACGACGGCGTGAAAGTGCTGCCGCCGTTTTCGGCGCACGTGTCGCGCGGGGAAAAGATCGCGCTGATGGGCCGTAACGGCGCGGGCAAGACGACGCTGCTGAAATCTCTGGTGCGCAACGCCACGGGCTACATCGACGATGAGGACCGGCAGTTCCTGGTGGACGGCGGCGCGGTTGTGTGGGGACACAACGTATTGGCCGGCTATTTCGCGCAGGACCACGGAGATTCGATCACGCATGGAACCACGGTGATCGACTGGTTGGGCGGGTTCAAGCCGCAAGCGACCCAAGAGGAACTGCGCGGCGTGCTCGGCCAGATGCTCTTCAGCGGCGACGATGCGCTGAAGCCGACCCACGGGCTTTCGGGAGGCGAGCGGGCGCGGCTGATTTTCTGCCGGTTGATGCTGCAGAAGCCCAACGTCCTGGTGCTGGACGAGCCGACCAACCACCTCGACCTCGAATCGATCAATGCGCTGAATATCGCCCTGCAGCGCTATCAGGG
>DATLWP010000271.1:0-10144 GCA_035576265.1 Candidatus Polarisedimenticolia bacterium | reverse complement strand
GAGGCCCGGCGAACTCGCGCGCTATTTCGAGGGCTGGAGAATTCTCCATAGTCACGAGGGCAGGCCGAACGATGCAGGGCATCGGCGCCGAGTGGCGGAAATCGTCGCGCAATGCCCGACCGAGCGCCGCCTCGGCCCTTGAATACGCGGTGGCCCGGGCTCCCAGGCGTCTGGAAGCATCACCCTGCCGCGCGCACGGGCCGCCCTCGACACAGCGTACCGCGCCCCGTGGTCAGCGCCTCATTCCTGAACGGTGAATAGCACCGGTTGGATGTAGATACTGTTGCCTACCTGAATGGACACATTGTAATTGCCCGGCTTTACGCGAGGCACTCTCGCGACAATCTTATCCGCTGATTGCTCCTCGATGGTCGCCTTGTAGTCGGTTTTATCGTCGGACAAAAACACAGCAGACACGGTGGCCTTGTCGAGATCCTCCCCCGTCACGGTCACGGTGTCGTTCACCTTACCGGCGGACGGGTCTACACCCGTCACTTTCGGCGCTCCCTGTGCAAATCCTAGCGGGGCCAGCAGAACGACTGCCGCTAAAAGGCCAAGTCTTCTCTCCAGCTTCCTGTAGCAGCGTCCCTGCTCCACCCGCGCGCCGAACACGGAGAGGAGTTTGCGCCGGGCTAAATGATGCCTCCGGACCTTCAACATCGCGCCACCTCTCAGATCTGGATCGAAACTCCCGACCTCGAGCTGTTTCGGTGCAAAACATATGCCCGCGCGGTTCGCTTGTCAACGCAGATTGGGTTCCGACACGCATTCGTGTGGGAGAGCGTCGCTGCCGATTGGAAAGAGATCGCTTGTAACGTCTACGCTGAGGCCAAGTCGATGCCCAAAAACTTCGCCGCGTTGTGCAGCAAGATCTTGGGACGGACGGAATCCTTCAAGGGAAGCTGGGCGAACTCGTTGAGCCACCGCTCGGGAGTCATCATGGGGAAATCGGTACCGAAGAACGCCTTGTCCTGCACGAGCGTGTTGATGTTGTGAACGGTGGACTCCGGGAAGTATTTCGGCGCCCATCCGGAAAGGTCCATGTACGTATTGCCCTTGTGGCGCAGGACGGCGAGCTGGTCGTCGTGCCACGGCCACGCCGGATGCGCCATGATGATGCGCATCTCCGGAAAGCGCGCCGCCAAATTGTCCATGTACGGGATCGGTTTGCAGTATTCCAGGATGATCCCCTTGCCTCCGGGAGACCCGGCGGCAACGGCCGTTGTTCCCGTGTGAAATATCACGGGCAGGTTCAGGCGAACGATTGCCTCGTACATAGGGAAGAATCGCTCATTCGTCGGATCAAACCCCTGTCCCGCTTGCTGGAACTTCATGCCGCGGAGCCCCATGTCTGCGCAGCGCTGCACTTCGTCGACCGCTACCTTGCCCTTCCAAGGATCCACGCTCCCAAAACCGATAAACGTCTTCGGGTACTTCTTCATCCAGCCGGCAGTTTCGCCGTTGTCGATCTTCATGCCCGTGCGGGTCTCACCGTCCACGTCGAAGATGACAGCCATCATGTTCAGGCTCTGGTACATCACGGCCATTTCGTCCGGCGTGCTGCCCCACTTGCCTGTGTTCATCGGGAGGCCGGCTTTCGTCACCGGAGCCCAACCCTGCTTGGCTCGCTCTCCCGTCAGGATGTGGACGTGCATATCGATTGCTTGCAGCAAGGCAGACCTCCCGCGAGTTTCTGAATTGATGGATTCGTGGGCCGGTGGATGAAGCAGGCTACCGGGCCACGGAGGCAGCGACGAACTTGGCCGGAACATCCATTTCCTTGCAGTCCGGCGCAATCTTCAACGGCGCTTCGGTCTTGGCCTGTACGGCGGCGGCATCAACGCCCGGCGCGACTTCACGAAGTACAAGACCCTCTGGCGTGACGTCGATCAACGCCAAGTCCGTATATATTCGCTTCACGCAGCGCGGCGCCGTCAGCGGCAGCGAGCACTGCTTCAGAATCTTCGGCTTGCCCTTGTTCGTCACGTGCGTCATGGTGACCCAAACGTTCTTCACGCCGAACGCCAGGTCCATCGCGCCGCCCACGCCGGGCACCTTCTCGCCGGGCGTGCGCCAGTTTGCCATGTCGCCGTTGGCCGCCACCTCAAACGCTCCCAGGATGGCGTGGCTCAAGTGTCCGCCTCGAATCATGGAGAAGGATGTGGGGTGATCGAAAAAGCTGCCGCCGGGAAGCATCGTGACGTACTGCTTGCCCGCGTTGATCAGATCGATATCTTCCTTCCCTGGCTCAGGCGCCGGTCCCATACCCAAGATCCCGTTCTCGCTGTGCAGGAAGATGTCCTTCCCCTTGGGTAGATAGTCTCCGACCAGCGTCGGTATCCCAATCCCGAGGTTGACGTAGCTCCCTTCGGACAACTCACAAGCCACTCGGTACGCAATTCCATCGCGCGTCAGCATGACAGGTTATCTCCCGACTTTCTGCACCGCCGCCAGCACGGGGTGCCGGGCGACGTGGACCACATGGTCCACGAAAATTCCGGGAACGTGCACGTCCGCCGGATCAATCTGGCCAGCGGGCAGCAGTTCGTCCACTTCCGCTACCGTCACGTTGCCCGCCGTACACATCGGCACGTTAAAGTTACGCATCGCCATGCGGAAGGTCAGGTTTCCCAGCCGGTCGCCTTGATACGCCCGCACAAACGCGAAGTCGGCGGAGAGAGGCATTTCGAACACGTGCTCTCTGCCGTTGATCATCCGCGTTTCCTTGCCTTTGGCCAGTTCAGTCCCTGCGCCCGTCGGCGTGAAAAAGCCTCCAAGGCCCGAGCCGGCGGAACGGATGCGCTCCGCAAGAGTCCCTTGCGGCACAATTTCCAGCTCGATTTCACCGCGCATGTAGCGTTGGGCGAACGCTTCGTTTCCGGGGTGGCTCGGAAAAGAGCACGTCAGCTTCCGCACGGCCCCGTCGCCCATCAGGCCGCCGAGGCAACTATCTCCCTGTCCGGCGCCGTTGTGAATGATCCACAGATTCTTAAGGCCCTTTTTCCTCAGCGCTTCAAGCAGCATCCCCGGCAAACCGGGGTCGCCGAACCCGCCCAGCATGATGCTGGCCCCGTCGAATACCCCTGCTACCGCTTCCTCACACGTTTTTAAGGTCTTATCAACCATGTCCCATCCCTGACTTACGGCCCAGGAAATTTAGCATGTCCCCCGTCCGGGAATCAATTGCCGCTATTCATCACAGCCTCGCCAAAACCGTCAATCGGCCACGGTGCGGGCCATGTCGCGCTCCATGTACCGCGCCGCCACAACGAATAGCAATCCTCCGAGGAATGTCGTCACGGCCGCGGTCGCCATCGAGTAACGGATTACTCCCACGCCGAGCGAGTTGGCAAAGTGGTCGTTGAAGGCGCCGATGAAAAGCGGCCCCAGGCCGAGGCCGACCAACTCTGCAATCAAATAGATCACTGACGTCGCGAAGGCGCGCATGCCCACCTTCACCACGGAATGTGAGACCCCCACCAGCGGCCCCACGTGGACCGGACTGAACATCATCGCTGCCGTAAAGCCAATCAAGCAAACCGACAGGCTGGGCGCAAATAGGAAAACCAACACCGCCGGCGCAGTCAGCATCGATGCAATGGCGGACACGTAGATTCTCCAGCGGACGTTCTTTCGCCCCGCCCAGTCCGATAGATAGCCGCCCGCGAGTGTGCCCGCCAGCCCGGCGATGCCTCTCAGAGTGCCGGCGTACGTCCCGATCTGCGCCGTGTTGAGATGCTGGATTCTGCCCAGGAACACTGCGGTCCACGTCCCGAACCCAAACTGCGTAAATGTTGTGAAGCAGAATCCCGCCAAAAGAAACACGTAGCACTTCTGACCACTCATGAACCGAATCGTTTCGCGCAGACCTTGTTGGCTCGTGTCAACCTTCTGCTTTTCGGAAATGCCGCGGGTCGGCTCCTTCACCGTAAAGCGAAACACGAGCGCCACAAGCAAACCCGGAACTCCAGCGACGAGGAAAGCATCATGCCAGCCGTAGTATTGATTCACCCAGCCGCCGATAAACGATCCCAAGAATCCGCCGATCACCGGGCCCAACTGATAGATCGACATCGCCGTTAATCTCTTCTCGCCCGGAAACAGATCCGAAATCATCGAAGTCGAGGGCGCGGTCCCCGCGGCTTCCCCGATGCCTACGCCAAATCGCGAAAGCGTAAGTTGCAGGGCGTTTCGGGCCACGCCTCCGAGCGCGGTCATGCCGCTCCACAACACCAATCCCCAGGTGATGATTGATCGGCGGTTGCCGCGGTCCGCCCAGCGCGCCACCGGTGCGGCCAGGATCGAGTACATCATCACGAACCCAAAACCGGAGATGAAGCCCATCACCGTGTCTGACAGGTGGTACTCGTGCTTGATCGGATCGATGAGTATGTTGATGACGGTTCGATCGAGGAAATTCAGGGAATATATCGTCGTTAGGATCACCAGGGCGTACTTCGCCGATGACGTGCCGATTTCCGGCCCGGCGCCGCGCATTGTATCGCTGCCAGCGGCTTCGTCTTGCATCTTGCTCCTGACGCGACCTCTCTCGCGAACTTCCGGGATTTATGGCTCCGGCTCTATAGCACGTCTTCCCCGAAACTCAAAGCGAGAGTCTCTCAGAATGAATTGACATCGGCCGCCTGAGAGGATAAGAACAACGTTTGCCCCAAAAGGACATCAGGAGCGGTGAGGCACCCGCGGAGCGTCGCGGGTGGCATGGGGATGCGGCTTCTGAGCTATTGTGGTGCTACGCAAAAACGGGAGGGTGGCCCATGGTAATCGACGTTCACGGTCATGTGACGGCGCCCGACGCGCTGTACGTCTATAAGGCCAACATCTTGTCGCACCGCGGCTCGCACGGTCGCGGAAAAGTGGAGATCAGCGACGACGAGATGATCGCTTTTCTCAACAAGCCCACCTTTGGGACGGGAAAGTCACACCTGGAGCTGCTCAAAGAAGTCGGCACGGACTTGCAGATTCTTTCGCCTCGCCCGTATCAGACGATGCACGCCGAAAAGCCGGCGAAAGTCTCGCAGTGGTTCATCGAAGAGTGCAACAACATCATCGCCCAACAGTGCCGGCTCTTCCCGAACGTCTTCAAGGGCATGTGCAGCCTCCCGCAAGCCCCGGGCGTGAGTCCGAAGAATTGCATCCCCGAGCTCGAACGGTGCGTGAAGGAATTCGGCTTCGTCGGATGCCTGCTCAATCCCGATCCGAGCGAAGCCACCAACTACGACACCCCCGGTCTCGGCGATGAACACTGGTATCCGCTCTACGAAAAGCTCGTCGAGCTGGACGTTCCCGCCTATGTCCACGGAGCCGGGTGCCGTTCAGCTCGGCACAGCTACTCGGTGCACTTCATCAACGAGGAAACCATCGCCGTCGTCTCTCTCGCAAACTCTCGCGTGTTCCAGGACTTTCCCAGGCTCAAAATCGTATGCTCGCATGGCGGCGGCGCAGTTCCCTATCACGCCGGGCGGTTCATTGCTCCATCGCTCCGGCCGGGCGCCCGCGGCAATTTCATGGAGAACCTCCGCAAGCTATACTTTGATACAGTCCTCTACACGCCACTCGGCTGCGAGCTGCTGATCAAGACGGTCGGCGCCGATCGCTGCGTCTTCGGCACGGAGCGGCCCGGCGTCGGCACCGCCAAGAACCCGGCCACCGGCAAGTGGATGGACGACGTTCGTGTCTACATCGACGGTTTCGATTGGCTCAGCGCTGCAGATAAGAAGACAATCTTCGAAGACAATGCGAGAAAATTGTTCCGGCTGGGCGTGGGCGCAAAGACCGCCGGATAGATCAAGATCAACTCTGACCCAACCCACGAAAGGCGAATAGGGGAATGCACGTACCGTACCGAGCCGACCATATTGGCAGTTTCCTGCGCCCCAAGGAGCTGCTGGAAGCCCGCCACAGCGACTCCCCGAACCCGGAGCGACTGCGTGCCATCGAGGATCGCGCAATCCTGCGCGTCCTTGCCAAGCAGAAAGAACTGGGTTTTGACATCTTCACCGACGGGGAGTTCCGTCGCACCAACTTCATGGGCGATTTCACCGACGCCGTCGAAGGCTTCGACTTCGGTGAAGGACTGGCGCGCACCTGGAAAGGCCAGAACGCCGGGTCTGGCCTCTCCGGCCCCGTCAGGGGCATCGTCGTGCAAAAGCTTCGCGCCCTGCGGCCGCTGACCAGCCACGAGCTTCCCTTCCTGAAGCAGCACAGCCCGGGCGCTATCAAGATGACGCTGCCCAGCGCCACGCAGTTTCCCGCCATCGGCTTCAAGCGCGGCATCACAGACAAAATCTACAAGGACCATTCCGCGCTTCTTTGGGACATCGTAGAGATCGTGAAAGCAGAGATGGCCCGCCTAGCTGCCGAGGGTGTGAGCTACATTCAAATCGACGCCCCGCGCTATAGCTATTACCTCGACCCCAAGTGGCGCGAATGGATTCGCACGGAGATGAATTCGGACCTCGATGTCGTGCTCGACGATGCCATCAAAGCGGACAATGCTTGCCTGGCGGCCGCGCGCCGCCCCGGCGTCACGCTGGCCATTCACCTCTGCCGTGGCAACAGCCGCAGCCACTGGTACGCCGAAGGCGGCTACGACGCCATCGCCGAGAAACTCTTCGGCACGCTCGCCGTGGATCGCTTCCTGCTGGAATATGATGACCCGCGCTCCGGCACTTTCGAGCCGCTTCGCTTCGTTCCGCGAGACAAGGTTGTCGTGCTCGGACTCGTCAGTTCGAAGGTGGCGCAGATCGAGAGCGCCGAGGCCGTGCTGAAGCGAATTCACGAGGCTGCCCAATACGTTCCGCTCGAAAATCTGGCGCTCAGTCCGCAGTGCGGCTTCGCCTCCACCATGGACGGAAACCTGCTCACCGAAGACGAGCAGTGGGCCAAACTGCGTCTGGTCGTGGATACGGCGCGTCGCGTCTGGGGCTGAGAGTCCGCCAGCGCTTACTGGCAAGACGGAGGAGTTGCTGATGGCGAAAATCGTGCTTGGTATGGGTTCTTCGCACGGGCCGATGCTTTCGACCCCGCCCGACATGTGGCATCTCCGCGCGGATGCGGATCGCAAAAATCCGCGCCACTTTTTTCGCGGCTCTGCCTACGATTTCCCCCGCTTGCTCGAGGCACGCCAGCCCGGCTTCGCCGCTTCGATCACGCTCGAAGAGCGCAAAAAGCGCTACGACAAATGCCAGCGCGCACTCGATGCGCTCGCGGCGAAGTTTCGCGAGGTCGCGCCGGATCTCGTCGTCATCATCGGCAACGACCAGCGGGAACTCTTCACCGACGAGAACACTCCCGCGTTTCTCGTTTACACCGGAGCGCAAATCCTCAACATTCCAATGAGCGAAGCGCAGAAGGCAAAGCTTCCTCCCGGAATCGCCGTGGCCGAAGACGGACATTGCCCGCCGGGCGGCGCCACGTACGCGGGAGCGCCCGAGCTCGCCCTTCATCTCGTGAATTCTTTGATCGACCAGGAATTCGACGTGGCCCAATCGTCCCGGCTGCCGAAGCCCGAAGGACACGATCACGGAATCCCTCACGCCTTTGGATTTCTTTATCGGCGCATCATGGCGGACAACCCTCCGCCCAGCGTCCCTGTGTTCTTGAACGCCGGCGTTCCGGAAAATCGTCCCAAAATCGCGCGCTGCCTGAAATTCGGACGCGCTATGCTCAAAGCCATCGAAAGCTGGAAGGAAGACGCCAGGATTGCGCTGTTCGCCTCCGGCGGCCTCACCCATTTTGTCGTAGATGAAGATCTCGATCAGCGCGTGTTAAGCGCGATGCAGTCGCGCGACGAGACGGCGCTCGGCGCCGTCCCCGAAAGCTATTTGCTCGGCAATACGTGCGAGTTGCGCAATTGGATGCCGCTCTCCACTGCGATGAATGCAGCCGACAAGAAAATGATGATCGTGGACTACGTCGCCTGCTATCGCACCGAGGCCGGCACCGGCAGCGCCATGGGTTTCGTCTACTGGCAATAGAGGCACGGAGAGACATCCGATGAGAAAACCGGGGCCGCGCGAATTCGTTGCCCGACTGAAGCGGCTGGACTGCTGCGCCGTCTCCGACGCCCTCGACAAACTTCATCTCGTGGGCGTCGTTCTTGGCCTCGCGCCACTCACTTCGACTCGCCGCATCGCCGGCCGCGTACTCACGATAAAGCTGGGCGTCGGCGAGCCTCCGCCCGGCAAGCCTCGCCACATCGGCACCACTGCCATCGAGTCCGCCGAGCCCGGCGACATCATCGTCGTCGAGCAGCGCAGCGGCGTGCATGCTGCGAGTTGGGGCGGAATTCTCGCCCTGGGAGCGAAGTTGCGCCGCATCGCCGGAGTGATCGCCGACGGCCCGGCGCGCGACATTGACGAAGCGCGCGAGCACGACTTCCCCGTCTTCGCCCGCGGTGCCACGCCGGTCACGGCGCGCGGCCGCATCGTCGAGTTGGCCAACAACGTACCGGTCGCCATTGGCGACATCGAGGTCCGGCCCGGCGACTACGTCATCGCGGACGCCAGCGGCGTGGCCTTCATTTCGGCTGTAAATATCGAAACCGTGTTGGCTACCGCTGAGGAAATCTCGCGGCGCGAAGCCGCCATGGTCCGGGCGCTTCGCAAGGGCCGGCCCATCACGGAAGTCATGGGCGCCACCTACGAAAATATGCTGAAGGGCTGAGAAAACATGGTGTCCAATCAAGACCCGCTCGTCGAACGCGCCAGCAAGCTCGACACTGCCACCATCAGCGATGCCCTCGACCGGCTTGGCATCCCCGGCCAGTGCCTCAATATCAAGCCGCGCGATCCGCGCTTTCGAACCACGGGCCGCGCCTTCACGCTCTTTTACGCACCGGCCGGAAAGCCCGCCGGCACGGTCGGTGATTTCATAGACGACGTCCCGCCGGCCTCCGTCATCGCTATCGACAACGGCGGCCGCGAAAACGCCACCGTGTGGGGCGACATTCTTACCGAAATCGCACATCGCCGCGGCATCGCCGGCACCGTGATCGACGGCGCTTGCCGCGACACCGCGCTGTGCCTTGAGCTCGGGTATCCGGTGTACAGCCGCAGCTACTCGATGCGGACCGGCAAAGACCGCGTGCAGCTCGACGCCACGCAGGTCACCGTCAACATCGGAGACGCGCGCGTCTCGCCCGGCGATATTTTGCGCGGGGACGCCGACGGCGTGGTCGTGATTCCGCGCCAGCACGAAACCGAAATCCTCGAAGCAGCCGAGGCCATCGCCGCCGCCGAAGACGCCATTCGCGCCAGCGTCCGCTCCGGCAAGCGCCTCGCCGACGCCCGCAAGGAATACGGCTACCACCACCTCCAATCGAAGCGCCCCTAGCGGCGCGGAAATAAAGGAGCGTGACCATGGGGCAAGCCTTCGTCAATTCACCCGGTCTCTGGCCCGCGCTGCCGCTGGAATCCTGGAAAGACACGCGCGCCACGCTTCACATGTGGACGCAGATCGTGGGCAAGGTCAGGCTGGCGCTCACGCCGCTCGTCAACCATTGGTGGAATGTGCCGCTGTACCTGGGCGCGCGCGGCTTGACCACATCTCTCATCCCGTACCGCGACGCTGCGTTCGAGCTCTACTTCGACTTCATAGATCACCAACTCGCGCTCAACACGAGCGAAGGTTCGCGCAGAACGCTTCCGCTGTTACCTCGCTCCGTCGCCGACTTCTACGGCGAATTCATGCGCATGTTGCGCTCGGCCGGAATCGAAGTGAAGATTTGGCCAGTGCCGGTGGAAATACCCGATCCCATCCCTTTCGAAGAGGACCGAGTCCACGCGTCCTACGATCCCGAATCCGCGCAACGATTCTGGCGAATCCTGCTGCGCGTCGACCGCGTGTTCGCGGAATTCAGGTCGCGCTTCGTCGGAAAGTGCAGCCCGGTGCATTTTTTCTGGGGAAGCTTCGATCTCGCGGTCACCCGCTTTTCCGGCCGTCCCGCGCCTCCCCGGCCCGGTGCCGATGCGATGACGCGCGAGGCTTATTCTCACGAGGTGAGCAGCGTAGGATTCTGGCCGGGCAGCGGCAACATTAAGGAAGCGGCTTTTTATTCCTATGCGGCTCCCGAACCGCAAGGATTTCGCGAATTCCCGGCTCGGCCGGCGTCCGCGCGTTACGA
>DATLWP010000270.1:0-5122 GCA_035576265.1 Candidatus Polarisedimenticolia bacterium | reverse complement strand
ATCCGGCGCAAATCGGCTGCTAGTTCTTTTGCCGATTGGTAACGGTTCTCTGGCTCCTTCTCCAGGCAGCGGCCGATAATCCCCTCTAATTCTGGCGAGAGCTGCGGATTCAACTGGCCCGGCGGAACAGGTGTCTGACGCAGAATCGCTCCGATTAGGCGTGAGCTTTCTACCTCGGCGAACGGGCGTTGTCCTGTGGCCATTTCATACAGCACGAACCCCGCCGCGTAGATGTCCGCGCGAGCATCGATCTCTCCCCCCAACAACTGCTCGGGAGCCGTATAGGGCAGGGTCCCGACCATCGCTTGCGCCTCCGTCAGGGTCTCCGTCGTGGTGCTCGGTGTCGGGGGCAGCCGAAGTTTTGCCAGCCCAAAGTCCAGAATCTTCAGCCGCCCGTCGGAGGTCAGTCGCAGGTTGCTTGGTTTCACATCGCGATGAACTACGCCGCGTTCGTGGGCCGCATGCAAGCCTTCGGCCAGTTGCGTTCCGAGGGCGACGACTTCCTTCTCGGACAGTGGCCCAGTAACTAGTTTTTCGGATAGTGTTGATCCGGGGATGTGCTCCATCACGAGGAAGTCCAATCCTTCCTGCGTGTCGAAGTCATGAACGGTTGCGATGTTGGGATGGTTAACTTTGGAGAGGGCCACCGCCTCCCTACGAAACCGCTTGCGCGACGATTCGTTGGCCAGGGTTCCCGGCGGCAGGATCTTCAGAGCTACATCGCGTTCTAGGCGCTCGTCATGCGCCCGGTAGACCACGCCCATTCCGCCGGCGCCGATCTCCTCAACAATTCGATAATGGCCCAGCGTGCGCCCGACAATGAAATCCGGCGACGCCATAATAGGGGATCGTAGTTCGTCAATCCGTGGTAGTCAACAGCAGGCGCGGATCGCATCCAATTCCGAGTCGTCGGCCATGCGGAACCCTCGGGCGCTTCGGCGCGTCGTCCCGCGGGCCAGAATCGGAGTTGTGGGAAGTTCGGATTCCTCCCCGGTCACATGGCTGGCTAAGGTCGCAAGCGGAAAGTGACCCACCATCCGGCGGCCGGGTTCCTTGCCCCGCGAGGGCGGTTGTTATAGTCTGTTCGTCTTTCTGAGACACAGGGTTCACGGAGGCCAGAAGTATCATGCCCGGAATACTGGGAAAGATTCTGCCGCGCGAAAAGTCGTTCTTCCACATGTTCAACCAGCAGGCGGAGAACGTCCACGCCGGGGCGGTCGCCATGGTGGAGATGCTCGAGCATTTCGAGAATCCCGCCGAAGCCGCGAGCAAGGTGGAGTCGTACGAGCACATCGGAGACACGATCACGCACAGCATTATGACCAAGCTCAACCAGACGTTCATCACGCCCTTTGACCGGGAGGATATTCACGAACTGGCGAGCAAGATCGACGACGTGATCGACCTGGTGGACGCGGCGGCCACGCGACTTGTGACCTATAACGTCAGGACCATCCGGCCCGGCGTGGCGGAACTGGCGAAGACGGTGCGCGACGCCACGGCGCAAATCGTGGAAGCGGTGCGCGTGCTCGAGCAGGAGGACCATATCCTCGACCACTGCATCGAGATCAATCGCCTGGAAAATCAGGCCGACCGCCAGTGCCGGGAGCTGATCGCGACTCTGTTCGACCAGGAAAGAGACCCCGTGCAGATCATCAAGTGGAAAGAGATCATCGAAACGCTCGAGTTCGCCACGGACAAGTGCGAAGACGTGGCCAACGTGATCGAAGCCGTCACTCTGAAGAACGCCTGAACCCGTGCAAACTCCCCGTTCACCCTACATGGCCGGGCCGGCTCGCGCACATGGCGCTCCGGCCGGATCCTGCAGGAGGGGGCCGAGGAGAGCGACGGCGTGACGCCTTTTCACCTGCTCGTCCTGATCGTTTTCATCAGCCTGGCATTCGACTTCACGAACGGCTGGCACGACGCCGCCAGCTCGATTGCGACCATCGTGTCGACGCGCGTGCTACGCCCCCTGTGGGCGGTCGTGTGGGCGGCGTTCTGGAACTTCGTGGCTCCGCTGACGTTCGGCACGGCGGTGGCCGCAACCATGGGCAAGGGATTGGTTCATCTGGACATGGTGAACCAGCAGGTGCTGCTGGCCGGCTTGCTCGGAGCCATCATTTGGAACTACGCGACGATCCGGCTGGGGCTCCCGTGCAGTTCCTCGCATGCCCTGATGGGAGGCTACGGGGGCGCGGCCATCGCCGCGGCTGGGTTCCGGGCGATTATCACGTCCGGATGGATCAAGCCCGTGATCTTCATCTTCATTGCGCCGGTAATCGGATTGGCGGCCGGAATCGGCGTGACGGCATTGACGAGCTGGATCGTCCGGCGGCAGGCGCCGCGGCGCGTGGACCGCTGGTTCCGCCGCCTGCAACTGATTTCCGCAGGCGCGTTCAGCTTCAGCCATGGGACCAACGACGCACAGAAAAGCATGGGCATCATTACTGCCGCTCTCGTGACGGGAGGGGTGATTCCCACCTACCGCGTGCCGGACTGGGTTATCATTTGTTGCGCGCTCGCCATGGCCGGGGGGACGATGGCGGGCGGCTGGCGCGTGGTGAAAACGATGGGGCAAAGAATTACGAAGCTGAACCCCTTCGGCGGATTTGCGGCGGAGACGTCGGCCGCGCTAACCTTGATCGGCACGGCGGCCGCGGGGATTCCGGTGAGCTCCACGCACGTGATTACCGGAGCGATTTCCGGGGTGGGGGCCACGCGGCGTTTTACGGCGGTGCGCTGGGGCGTGACGCGGCACATCGTGTGGGCCTGGGTTCTGACGATACCCGGGGCAGGGCTGATGGGCGCGCTGTTCCATTTTCTGTTTCTCAACTGGATGCGCTGATATGAGCGAAAAGAGATTTCCATTCGCGAGCGTCGAAGAAGCCATCGAGGATATTCGCCAGGGGCGAATGATCGTGCTGGTGGATGACGAAGACCGCGAAAACGAAGGCGATCTAACCATGGCGGCGGAAAAGGTGACGCCAGAAGCCATCAACTTCATGGCCAAGTTCGGGCGCGGGCTGATCTGCCTCGCGCTCACGGAGCAGCGATGCGAAACGCTGAATCTGATGCCGATTTCGCCGCGAAACACGTCGGCCTTCGGCACGCCTTTCTGCGAACCGATCGACGCCCGCCGCGGGACGACCACGGGCACGAGCGCGTCGGACCGCGCCACTACGATTTTAACGGCGACCGATTCGCATACACGGTCGGAGGACCTGGCGCGACCCGGGCACGTCTACACGCTGCGGGCGCGGAGCGGCGGCGTGCTGGTCCGCGCGGGACAGACCGAGGCCTCCGTGGACCTGGCGCGCATTGCGGGGCTCGACCCTTCCGGCGTGGTCTGCGAAGTGATGAATGACGATGGGACCATGGCGCGCATCCCGCAGCTCATCGAGTTCTGCCGGACGCACAACATGAAATTGCTGACGGTGGCGGACCTGATCCGCTACCGCATGCAGCACGAACGCTACGTGCGGCGGATCGCGGAGTCCGTCCTGCCGACGAAATTCGGGAATTTCCGCATGATTGCCTACGCGAGCGACGTGGATCACGAGTTGCACGTCGCGCTCGTGCGAGGAAATATCGGAGAAGAAGGGCCGGGCCATGCGGGCGCGCGAGTTGAGAAGAGCGTGGTTCCGCTCGTGCGCGTCCACTCTCACTGCCTGACGGGTGACGTCCTCGGCTCGACCACCTGCGATTGCCACGACTATATCGAGGGATCACTCCGCGCGATTGCCGAGGCGGATCTCGGGGTGTTCGTGTATCTCCATCATACCGGGCGCGGATTCCATGTCGAGCCGCGAACCGAGGAAGGCGCGGG
Organism: Candidatus Polarisedimenticolia bacterium; assembly: GCA_035576265.1. GTDB lineage: Bacteria > Acidobacteriota > Terriglobia > Acidiferrales > UBA7541 > Palsa-295. The sequence continues at coordinate 1,293 of DATLWP010000270.1, read as the reverse complement.
ATTGCCGCGCATCCGCTACCACCAGCGGGAACATATCGACTTGGACGTGCGTTGGCAGCGGGTGATTCAGCACGAAAGCGGCATCGGGGCGCAGATCCTGACCGACCTCGGGTTGCAGCGCATCCGCGTTCTCACAAACCATCCGCGAAAAGTCGTGGCGCTCGAAGGCTACGGGCTGGAGATCGCCGACCAAGTGCCGCTGCCCATCGAGCCTTCAAAACGGACCCACCAGCTCCTCTAACGGCCGAAGACGAGCACAACAAACGAACCCGGCACGAGCGTCGGGAAGGGACGCGGGTTCCCTGCAGTCGGAGCAGGCGGCGGGCCAAATTCCGCGGTATCCAAATAGATTTCGTGCGTCTTTAGGTCGAGCTCCATGGTGCGGGCGCCGAGCTGCGTCGGCACATTCTCAACCACACTGTATTTATTCGGCGAATCTTCGTGCACCACCGTTAGGGTTCCGCTGCGCCCGTTGGATGCGAAGGCGAATTGCGTCGCCGGGTCGAAGCGGTCCGAATCCACGCCTTCGCCAATCGGCGGCGTAGCGATCACCTTTCCGGAATCCGCGTCCACGACGGCCATCATCTTGTTGCGGCAGCCAGCGAAGAGCCGGCGGTGTCTTACGTCGATGGCCAGCCCGGATGGCTCTTCGCAGGGCGAAAGCGGCCAGCGGGCCGTGACGGCAAGCGTCCGCGAGTCGATTTCCACGATTTCGCTCTTGTCCTCGATATTGACGTAGACATGCCCCGCGCCGTCGGCCACGGCAAATTCCGGCTTGCCACCAAGCGCAATCGTTCTGGCGACGTTTCCCGTGGCTGCGTCGATCGCCGTGGAGCTGGCGCTGCGTCCGTTCATGGCGAAGACGCGCTTTGACGACGGGTCGTAGACGATCGCGTCCGGATTCTTCCCCGCCTGCGCCTGGCCGATGACATGAAGCGTCTTCAGATCGAAGATGCTGACGCTCCCAGCGGCGCCATTCGAGGTAAAGCCCCGCCCGAGTTCCGGCGCGAGAGCGATACCGTGCACTCCCGGCGTGTTCGGAATCTCGCCGACGATTTTTTCCGAGTCTACGTTGAGCACTACGACCCTCGAGCCGCGCGAAATGAAGAGTCGCCGAGTCGGCGAGTCGAAGGTCATGTAGTCCCAGAAGCCTTCGCCGCCGAGCTTGATCTTCTTCAGGAGGTGGTAGCCCGACGGCCCCGGCGCAGCCGGCGAAGACGCAAACAAGGCATTAGGCGACGCGTTGGCAGGGCTGGCGCCCACCACGAAAGCAACCACTGCGGCCAGAATCGC
>DATLWP010000269.1:0-3964 GCA_035576265.1 Candidatus Polarisedimenticolia bacterium | reverse complement strand
CTCAGGACAACCGCCGAAGTATAGGAAAAACAACGGTTCATGTCAACTCGATTCCATTGTGGAAATCCTCGGGTGGGGAGTCGCACCCCAAAATTCACGGATGAGTGCTCCCGGAACAACGGGCCTACAGTGTCCCCAGGTTAGCTTGTCACCAGTATGGCCCAGCTAGCCCGTTTTGCGCCTCACACAAGGCCGCCAACGGCGGAACTCGAGCTAGGAAGGAATTCCCGCCAAGAGAATTGTGCATCTCACAGATTAGGCTGTATTTACCTATCCCCTGCCGCGCAGACCGTAGCGCTGATCCGGTATGGAAAGTCGATCCAAAGGAGATGACCTTGATCCTCAGATGTTGATACGGCAGTTGGTAACTGTTCAACTGCGCCCGGCCGGCGCTTTACCCCGGTGCGAAACGCACCTAAACTGGTCCGGCCGGGAATCCAAGACGGAGCACCGATGAACGTTCGAAGCGTTGCGCTGATATGCCTTTTGACCTTGTTGTGCCCAGGCCGAGTACACGCGCAATCGGCGCCGCCAGCTGCAGCCGAAGCTGTTAGAGCGCCCGGACCATCCGCCCAGCCTCGGACGCAATCGACTCGCGCGCAGGAACCTTTCGTCATCGAGCGATATTTCATGGTGGCGAAGTACGAAAGCGACGGCACCGGCGAGCGCGACCTCACCGTGCGCATTCACGTGCAAACCGATGCCGGCGCGGAGCAGTTGCGCACGTTGGTCTTCAACTATGACTCGGCGAACGAACAGATGGATGTTCGTTACTTGCGCATCCGCAAGGCGGACGGAGCGGTCGTCAAGGCCGGCGCCGACGCCGCGAAAGATACGACGCCAGCCATTGTGCGTGACGCTCCCGCTTACGCCGACTGCAAAGAAAAGCGTGTGACGGTCCCGGCGTTGGCTCCGGGCGATACGCTCGAATACGAGATTGCGACACGCATCATCACTCCGGTCGCGCCCGGAGAGTTCTGGTTTCAGCACAATTTTCTTCGTGGCGCTGACGCTCTTGACGAACAACTCGAGATTAACGTTCCCCAGGATCGCGCGGTAATTCTGAAGTCGCCAAACTTCCCTTACGAGAAGATCAGCGAAAGTGGGCGAACTGTCTACCACTGGGCCAGAACCGGCCAGCTTGCCGGCCAACGCCCTCCCGGAGAAAAGCGTTCTTCGGGCGACGCGAAACCGCCGGACGTGCAACTCACAACGTTTGCTGAATGGGGCGACGTCGCGCACTGGTATGCAACGCTCGTGCAGGGCCGGACCGAGCCGTCTGCCGCGATTCGCGCCAAGGCGGAGGAGTTGGTCCGCGGCCAATCGCAAAAACTCGCACAAATCGAAAAACTCTACGGTTATGTGTCCACGAAGATCCGCTACGTCGATCTGCCGCTCAGCCAGGGCTGCCTCGAGCCGCACTCCGCGGCCGAAGTTTTCACCAACCAGTACGGCGACGCGAACGACAAGCACACGCTGCTGGCTGCTATGCTCCAGGCGGAGGGTATCAAAGCCGACGCCGTCCTGATTCCCTACCAGCGCAAGCTGGACGCCGGACTGCCTGATCCCTCCCAACTCGATCACGTGGTGACGGCCGTCCCCCTCGGCAATCGAGTCGTTTGGATGGATTCGACGGCAGAAGTCGCCCCGTTCGGGCTTCTTCCGGCGCCACTGCGCGGAAAATCCGGGCTTCTGGTGCGGCCTGACGGGACGGGCACGATTGTGGAAACTCCGGCGGATCCCGCATTCCTCTCCACCCAGTCGGTCGACATCACCGGCCGCGTGAGCGAACTCGGAAAGTTGCAGGCGAAGCTCCGCTACCGTCTCCGCGGCGACACGGAACTGGCGCTTCGCCTCGCATTCCGGCATACCCCGGCATCGCAGTGGAAAGAACTCGGTCAGACCATCATGGCCTATGATGGAATTCAGGGTGAACCGACGTCGGTCGCACCGAGCGATCCTCTTGACACGACGTCTCCCTTTCAGGTGACGATCGAATATTCCCAGCCGAACTTTCTGGAGTGGTCCGACAAGAAAAACAAAGTCCCGTTACCGTTGCTGACCATCGGCTTGCCCAACACTCCGGAAGACCCTCACGGGCCCATCGAGATCGGAACCCCGCTTCGGGTCGCTGTAAAGTCGACTGTAACGTTCCCCGCGAGCTTCTCGGCGCAGGCCCCCATCGGTCTGTCCGTCTCGCGGGATTATGCGGAATACGAGTCCCACTACGATTTTTCTCTCCATACGCTCACAGCCGAGCGCACGCTCGATTTCAAGATGCGCGAACTCCCGGCATCGCGCACGAGTGATTACCTTGCGTTCACGCGGGCGGTCACGACGGATCAGAGTCAATCGCTCGTCGTCGAAAATACGGAGCCGGGGGCTCCCGCGGTTCCCGGGTCGGCGAAACCGGACGAGTTGTTCGAAGCGGGCCTCGCTGCGCTCAATGCCGGCCATGCTAGCTCCGCGATTCCACTGTTCGAACGGATCGTCCATCTCAATCCTGGACATCCGCAAGCTTGGAGCGATCTCGGCCTGGCGTATCTGCAGGTGGGAAGAAATGCGGAAGCGGCCTCGGCGTTTCGGAAGCAGCTTGACGTCAACCCCTCGGACAAACGCGCGCACAACTATCTTGGCCTCGCGCTCGAGCGGCAGGGGAAATACGACGAAGCCGCCGCGGCCTTCCGGAAGCAGATAGAGGTGAATCCCCTCGATCCAGCCGCCCATGCCGCGCTCGGCGAAATCTTTCTCGAGCAACTCGATTACACTCAGGCCGTGCCGGAACTTGAAAGGGCGGCCGTGCTCTTGCCCAACAATGCCGAGCTTCAAATCAGCCTAGGACGTGCGTATGCGAACACCGGCGAGAAGCAGAAGGCCGCAGCGGCATTTGAAAAAGGGGCGACGTTGTCGCCGACACCCGCCGTGTGGAATGAGATCGCGTACACCCTTGCCGAGAACAATCTCGACCTCGGCAAGGCGCAGCAATATGCTGAGTCAGCGGTGTCGACGACAGCGGCTAGCCTTCAGAAGCTCGATTTATCGCATTTGACGTCCGACGACTTGCACAACGTGGCGAGCCTCGGCTCTTATTGGGACACGCTCGGCTGGGTCTATGCACAGTCGGGCGATCCGGAAAAGCTGCAAACGGCGATCCGTTACATTCGTGCCGCGTGGCTGCTCACTCTGGATGGAGAAGCGGGAGATCATCTCGCGCGGATTTTTGAAAGGCTGGGCCGGAAGAAGCAAGCCATTCAAGCATACGCGCTGGCGCTGGCCGCGCCCCGCTCCGATCCTGAAACCCGCGCGCGGCTCACACTGCTCCTCGGCGGCAACGCACCAATCGACGACCTTGTACGCAAGGCCCGGCCCGAATTCGACGCGCTGCACTCGTTTACGACGAAAGGATTGGCGAAAAACAATGCCGCTGCGGATTTTCTGATTCTGTTTTCGCCGGAAGGAAAGGACGGTTTATCCACAAAAGTGGAGTCCGTCAAGTTCGTGAGCGGGGGCGGATCGTTGCACCACTTCGAGGAGCAGCTGAGGTCGATCGATTACGGCGCCATGTTTCCGGATGGCTCCGCGATGAAGATCGTCCGCCGCGGCACGCTTTCCTGCTCGGCCGGAACCGGCAACTGCATTTTCACGCTGATTCCTGCCGCTGAGGCGCACGCGTCAAACTGACGGTCGTGCGAGCATAGGGATTAAGTCCGGGCGCTTCGCATCGTCACTTGATCTCCATCACTTCTTTTTCCTTGGCAGCGGAGAGATCTTCGATTTTCTTCGTTTCCGAGTGGGTGAGCTTTTCGAGCTCGTCGAGGGAGCGCTTCTTATCGTCCTCGCTGATCTTCTTTTCCTTCTCGATTTTCTCGATGGCATCTTTGATGTCGCGGCGGATATTGCGCACTGCGGTGCGATGATCTTCCAGCATTTTGTGCAGGTGCTTGACGAGTTCCTTGCGGCGCTC
>DATLWP010000268.1:0-5948 GCA_035576265.1 Candidatus Polarisedimenticolia bacterium | reverse complement strand
CTCGACACGCGGAAACCTTCCCTTCGCCACATATTCCCGGATCATCTTACCCGATTCCAGAATCTTGCAGGCTTCGTTTTCTCCACAGCGATCCTTCGCCTTGGCCACCACCTCGACGTGCAACTCCGGGTGGGTCTGTTCGGCACGACGAAACTCCTGGCTCAGGAACCCGACGTGAAAGTTGATCTGCATCACTCCGCCCTTTGCAGCGAGCGCCCGGATCATCGGATCGGACAAATTGCGGGGAGAGTCGCAGAGCGCGCGACAGGAGGAGTGCGAAGCAAACACCGGGGCCCGGCTGGCGCCCAGCACGTCGTCGAACGCTTTGTCGGAAACGTGCGAGACGTCCACGGCCATGCCCAGCCGGTTCATCTCGCTGACCACCTGCTCGCCGAAACTGCTCAGGCCATTGTGCACGGGTTTGTCGGTCGAGGCATCGGCGCACTCCGTATTGACCGCGTGCGTCAAGGTCATGTAACGAGCGCCAAGCGCGGCGTATCGTTCCAATACATCCAGATCGCCATTAATCATATGGCCGCCCTCAATTCCCATCAGCACGGCTATGCGGCCCGCGGCCCGAGCCCGCCGGATATCCTCGGCGGTTCGGGCAAGCACCAGGTCACTCAGATGCATCTCGGCGTGGCGCCGCACTGCTTGGATCTGCTCCACCGCGCGCCGAACGGCATCCGCTCCCCTGACGCTACCCGGAACCCAGATGGCGAAAAATATGCCGCCCACACCCCCTTCGCGCATGCGAGGGATGTCCACCGAGCCGTCCGTCTGACGCGTGCCGAGATCGAAGGAATCGGACACCAGGCGCTGCGTGGTGTCGGCATGTGTGTCCACCACAGTCGAGCGCAGGTGCAGCTCGCGTGCCTCGGCAGAAATCGCTAGCGCCGATGTTGATGCCAGCGGCACCAAGAGTCCTCCGAGAACGCGCCCGAGTGATTCAAACTTTCCATCCCTGTGCCCCACTTATCTCGAAATAATGCGCTTCGTTTGGAATGAATGTGAATGATGGCAAGAACCTGAGGTTACGAACGCGCCGGTCGGCCCCGATCTCAATCGCGGCCGCGGAACCAGCTCTTGATCGCGTAGCGGATCACCTGGCCGTTGATGGCCGCGAGCGACTCGGTCAGCGGGATGTCCTTGGGGCAGACTTTGACGCAATTCTGGGCGTTGTCGCAATCCTCGATCCCGCCGGGGCCCATGAGGGCGTTGAGGCGCTCCGCGGCATGCATCGCTCCGGTCGGATGCATATTGAAAAGGCGCACCTGGTTGACGATTGCGGCGCCCACAAATTGAGTGTGCTCGTTCACCTTCGGGCATATCTCCAGGCAATTGCCGCACGTGATGCAGCGCGAGAGCGGATAGCCCGTCTCCTGCGTAGACGGGGCCATCCGCGGCCCTTCCCCAAGATCGTAGGTGCCGTCGATCGGAATCCAGCACTTCGTCCGCTTCAGGTCCTCGAACATCTTGGAGCGGTCCACCTGCAGGTCGCGCACGAGCGGGAACTTCGTCAGCGGCTCGAGCCGGATCGGCTTCTCGAGTTCATCTACCAGAGCCGAACACGCCTGCCGCGGCTGGCCGTTGATGACCATGGCGCAGGCGCCGCAGACCTCCTCGAGGCAGTTGGCCTCGTAGCTGACGGGCGTCGACTCCCGGCCGTCGCGCGTGACGGGCCTTTCGGCAATCTCGCGCAGGCAGATAATCACGTTCATGTGCGGCCGATAGTGCAGCTCGAACTCGTCCCAATGGGCGGGCTCGTCCGGGCGCTGCTGCCGCTTGATGCGAACGATGAAAGTTTCGTCAGCCATAATGCCTCATGCCAGGTGCGCTATCGCACGAAAACGGCTCGCCGTACCGTCACTTCGCGGCGGTGTACTTGCGCTCTCGCGGCGGAATCAGCGAGATATCCACCGGCTCGTATTCAAGCTTGATATTCCCCCCGTTGTAGCTCGCCTTCGTGGTCTTGAGCCAGTTCGGGTCGTCGCGGTCTGGAAATTCGGGTTTATAGTGCGCGCCCCGGGTTTCGTTGCGTTCGAGTGCGCCCATCGTAATCACACGTGAGAGCACAAGCATGTTGCCGAGTTCGCGGGTGAAGTTGAGCGTTTGGTTCGACCATTGCGTGCGGTCCTGCAAATTGATCTTGCTAAAGCGGACGCTCAACTCATCGATCTTGTCGAGCGTCTTCTTCAGATTCGCGTTGTAGCGGATCACGGTGACGTTCTCGGTCATGATGTCGCCCAGCTCTCGCCAAATCGTGATCGGATTTTCCGTTCCCTGCTGGTGCAGCAGGCCGTCCGTAACGTCTTGCTGGCGCGCGCGCTCGCGCTCGAATGCCGTCGAAGGAACGCTGTCAAATCCCTTCTCCAAATTCTGCGCATAGCGAACCACTGCGCCTCCGGCCATCATGCCGCCGTAAATGCACGAGACCAGCGAGTTGGCGCCCAACCGATTCGCCCCGTGGTACTGGTATTCGCACTCTCCGGCTGCGTAGACTCCGGGGATATTCGTGGCTTGATTCTCGTTGTCCACCCACAGTCCGCCCATCGTGTAGTGCATCGCGGGAAAAACCTTCATTGGCTCTTCGTGCGGATCGACGCCGATAAACTTTTCGTAGATTTCGAGTATGCCTTCGAGCTTGCGCTCGAGAACGTCACGCGGAATGTGCGAAACGTCCAGATAGACGGCCGGGCTGCCCGGCAGCCCCATCTTCATTTCGAAGACCACCTTGTGAATCGCGCGCGTGGCCACGTCGCGGGGAACCAGATTGCCGTATTTCGGATACCATTCCTCGAGGAAGTAAAAACGCTCGCCTTCGGGGACGTCCTTCCCGCGGCGCGGATCGCCCGGCTGCTTCGGAACCCACACGCGCCCGCCCTCGCCCCGCGCCGATTCACTCATCAGCCGGCACTTGTCCTCGCCGGGGATCGCCGTCGGGTGAACCTGGATGAATTCTCCGTTCGCGTAGTAGGCACCCTGCTGGAAGAGCGCGGATTGCGCCGATCCCGTGCAGACCACGGAGTTCGTCGAGCGGCCGAAAACCGCCCCAACGCCGCCCGTGCAGAAAATCACGGCGTCGGCGGGAAACGTGCGAATCTCTGTGGTCTTCAGGTTCATCGCGCAAATTCCGCGCGCCACGCCGCCGTCATCGAGCACGACCGAAAGGAACGTCCACCCTTCGAACTTCTGAATCTTGTCTTCCGACTCGAAGCGCCGCACCTGTTCATCGAGAGCGTAGAGCAGTTGCTGGCCGGTTGTGGCGCCGGCAAACGCCGTCCGGTGATAGAGCGTGCCGCCGAAACGCCGGAAATCGAGCAGCCCTTCCGGCGTGCGGTTGAACATCACGCCCATGCGATCGAGCAGATCGATGATGGCGGGCGCCGCTTCGCACATGCGCTTCACCAGCGCCTGGTTGGCGAGGAAATCGCCGCCGTAAATCGTGTCGTCAAAATGTTTCCAGGTGGAGTCGCCTTCGCCCTTCAGATTCTTCGCGGCGTTGATTCCGCCTTGGGCGCAAACCGAATGCGAGCGCTTCACAGGAACGATCGAGAAAAGGTCCACGGGAACGCCGGACTCGGCAACACGAATCGTCGCTGCCAGACCCGCAAGGCCTCCCCCGACGATGATGACTTTAGGGTGTCTCATGGGAGATAGGTATCGAACGGCGTCCAGTGAAAGCGGAAACCCGCGATGATCGCCACACCCACAACCGAGAAAACCACCGCCACCGCTGCGCCGCACCAACCCGCCGCCCGCTGCGAGCGCGCCGTTACTGCAATTCCCCACTTGCACGCGAAGTTCCACAAGCCGTTGCCCAGATGGAAGGAAGCGGCGAGGATGCCTACTACGTAAATTGTCGCGAACCACGGATCCGACATCGTGCGCGCGATATCGTCGTACGTCGTTTTTCCGTGCGAGAGGAAGCGTACCGTCCAGACGTGATAACCGATGAAAAGAAAGGCTAGAATGCCCGTCCACCGCTGCAGCACGTACATCCAGTTCGCCATCCATGGATGGCTCAAGGCATTCGATTTGCCTTTCCACCAGATGTAGATGCCGTAGCATCCGTGAAACAGGATCGGCGCCCAAATGAATAGAAATTCGACGGGGACTCGCCACGGCACCGTTTCGAGCTTGCTCGCGACGTAGTTGTACTTTTCGGGGCTGACCAGGGCGTAGCTGTTTTCGAAGAAATGTTCAACCAGGTAAGCGCCAATAGGAATTATGCCGCTGAGGGAATGCAGTTTGTCGAGGAAGTAGCTCGCTCTAGACTCAGGCTCGGCCGACGCCATGCACGCTCCGAATCATTTCCATGCGCGGAAGCGATTATAGGCATTCCCTGGAATCTTGGCAAGGCGTAGATTGGAAAAACGCAGTCGAAAAAGATTTCTAAGCGAAGTTTCCCGCGCGCACCTTCCCGACCGAGCCGGGGGGAAAGGCTATTGGCGCGGGCGGCGAGAGAAGTCTCCGAAAAACCGGACTGTGATACACTTCGCCGCCAGAACCGCGAACCTACGATGGCCACCGAATACATCGGCGATCTAAAGAAATGGGTGGCGGAACTCGCGCGGAAGGCCGACGAGGGTGAGAGCGTCCGGCTCAATCGCGCCGTGGATTTGATCAGCAGGAATTTCGGCGTTCGAACCCACGAGGTTGCCATTCTCGGACTCACTTCGGACGAACGTTCCCTGCGTTTTCTCGCGCCGGACAGCCTGCGGATCGTCGGCCAAATCCCCCTGAGCAGCACCAATTCGCTCGCCGTGCGGACGCTGCGCGACAAAAGGCCCGAGCTCGTCAATCACTTCTCGACGGTTCCCCATGCGTCCGTCTTCGAAGCGGTGCCCATTTCCGATGACCAGCGCGGCGAGCCGATCCAGAAAATCATGAGTTCGCCTATCTTGCTGGGGAATCGCGCGATCGGCGTTCTGCAAGTATCGCGAAAAGGAGCCAATCTTGCCGATACAGGACCGGATTTCACGCAGCCCCAGCTTCGCGAGCTGAAAACCATTTCCGACGCCCTCGCTCCCTGCATTATGCTCTGCATCAAGGAATGATCGGCGTCGCCCCAATGAAGCCCGTGGGGTCGGAGCCTTGCCGAATTGACGCTGTCGCAGCCGAGAATCCGATCTTCGGGCGCTGCCACCGCGCGGAGGTTGGCGACCCGGTCGCTGTGACCGCCCCGTGAATAATGATTGACATGACTCCGCGTGCTTGCTAATTTGCGAACGCGAATTTTTCCGACTCAAAATAGCGGAGGCACCGCAACCCGGCACGGCTCATGGCGTTCGTCGCGAAGAAAATCTTTCTCACCAAGGGAGTCGGAAAACACCGTGAGCGCCTGTCGAGCTTCGAGCTCGCTTTGCGCAATGCTGGAATTGCGGCCTGCAACATCGTCCGCGTATCGTCCATCTTTCCTCCCTACTGCAAGCTCATCTCCCGCAGCGAAGGATTGAAGCATTTGAAGCCCGGGCAGGTGGCTTTCACGGTCATCAGCGAGAATCAAACCCGCGAGCCGCATCGCTTGATCGCCGCGGGCGTCGGACTCGCGCTGCCGGGCGACAAATCGATGTACGGGTATCTTTCCGAGCACCACTCGTTCGGCGAGACGGAGGAAGTCGCAGGCGAATACGCGGAAGAGCTGGCCGCCGAAATGCTCGCCACCACGCTCAACGTCGAATTCGATCCGGATTTGTCCTGGGACGAGAAAAAAGAGGTTTACCGCATTTCAAACAAGATCGTCCGCACCATGAACATCACGCAATCGGCCGTAGGCGATAAGCGTGGATTGTGGACGACGGTTCTCGCCGCCGCCATTCTTCTGGCAGACGACGATTAGCTGTACCATTCGATATTCAATCCCAGAAGTCGAAAATTCCCCCTAGAGGAACTTTTCACGCACGAACGCCCCTCTGCGTCAGCGCTTGCCCCGGCCGCGTTTGAAG
>DATLWP010000267.1:0-2086 GCA_035576265.1 Candidatus Polarisedimenticolia bacterium | reverse complement strand
AGGATCAGTATCTGTTTGAACTGAATTCTTCCGATAGGGAGGCTATTACCAAGTAACACGCGATCATCTCGGCGTACGCGCAAGTCGGATGAGAAAGTCGTCTGGGCCCACCCTTTGTGTCGCGCCCTCCTCTGCCTTGTTTCAACCAACACCGGCGTTTAGAATCCGATCACCTCGGAAGGCCAACTCTATAAGGGGCGGTAGCTCAGCTGGGAGAGCGTCGCGTTCGCAATGCGAAGGTCGGGAGTTCGATCCTCCTCCGCTCCACCAATCCCTTCTTTAACTGGAATGGCCGGCATTGCCGGCCATTCGTCTTTGGCGACCGAGCTAGAGCTTTTTCGCTAGAATACCCCTAAGCCCCGGTAGCTCAGTGGATAGAGCAGCCGCCTCCTAAGCGGCAGGTCGCACGTTCGATTCGTGTTCGGGGCACCAGTTCACAGGCGCGGGACTTTGGATTGACGACACACTTTCTGGAAATAGACGAGCTGAGCTGCGCCCGCGGGGACCGCACGCTGTTCGAGGGTCTGAGCGCGCGTGTGGCACGCGGCGAACTGCTCTATGTCGCCGGCAGCAACGGTAGCGGCAAAACGACGTTACTGCGAACCATCTGCGGCTTGGCGCGCCCCGCTTCCGGCGACATACGCTGGGACGGACAGTCGACACACGTCCTCGGCGATGACTATCGACGCTGCCTCAACTACGTTGGGCACCATGACGGGGTCCAGGGCGAGCTGACACCGATCGAAAACCTCAGGGTCTACGTGTGCGCGACGCGAAACCCTGCAAATCACGCATCGGCACCCGCGCGTGAAGTCGGCGCCGGGACCTTCGAAATCGAAGCCACTCTGGAACGACTGGGTCTGGCGCCCTACCGCTCGTTCCCAGCAAAGATTCTGTCGCAAGGCCAGCGGCGCCGCTTGGCGCTGGCTCGTCTGCTGGTGACGGAAAAACCGTTGTGGATTTTGGATGAACCATTCACAGCTCTCGATGTGCGTTCCTGCCAACTGATCAGCGCACTGCTCGCCGATCATCTCGCGCGCGGCGGGATGGCGATGATTTCCTCGCATCAGGTATTCGATATTCCCGGAACGAAACCCGCTCGCGTCGATCTCGATACGCTCCGCGTGCGCAGCGCGTACCTACCGGCGGAGTTAAACTCCGTGGAACCCCTTTCTCCCGGACAGCGCACCGCGTGACCGAGCTCTTAGTCGCGGTGCTCTGTGTCGTTCGGCGGGATCTGCTGGTGTCACTGCGTCGCGCACAGGACGTCCTGACCCCGGTAATCTTCTTCGCCATCGTGGTGAGCCTGTTCCCGCTCGGCGTCGGCCCGGAACCCGGCGTGCTCGCGACCCTCGCACCTGGGGTGTTGTGGGTCGCGGCGTTACTCGCCACCATGTTGTCTTTGCCACGTATGTTTGCGAACGACTACGCGGATGGCACGCTGGAGCAGCTCCTACTCGCGCCCCATCCACTGGCCGTGCTGGTGCTCGGCAAAGTGCTGGCACATTGGCTACTCAGCGGACTGCCGCTGGTGCTGCTGTCACCCCTTCTGGCACTGCAACTACAACTACCGTCGGATGGTTTCGCCGCACTGATCGGATCGCTGCTCCTTGGCACACCGGTCCTGAGCCTGCTTGGTGCCACCGGTGCCGCACTCACGCTGGGACTGCGAGGGGGCGGCGTCCTGATTTCGCTGCTCGTGCTACCCTTGTATACTCCGATTCTGATTTTTGGCGCCGGCAGCGTCGCGGCCGCTACCACCGGTTTGGATACAGAAGCCTATTTCTCTCTCCTCGGTGCTTTCTTGGTCTTGGCGTTAAGTTTCACGCCATGGGCGACGGCTGCGGCACTTAGGGTGTCTGTCGAGTGAATATATACAAGTATTCATCACCGAAAGCTTTCTACCCGCTGGCGGGCAAGCTCATCCCGTGGTTCGCTTCCATCACGGCAGTACTGCTTAGCGTCGGGTTGTACGAGGGTCTCTTCGTGGCGCCGCCCGACTACCAGCAAGGCGAGAGCGTGCGAATCATGTTCATGCATGTACCCGCCGCATGGATGTCGATGTTTATCTATACGGTCATGGCGG
>DATLWP010000266.1:0-2457 GCA_035576265.1 Candidatus Polarisedimenticolia bacterium | reverse complement strand
GGCGCGATATTGAGGAAAGCGCGCTTGCGAAGTCGCGGCGCGCTCTTTTTGGCGATGATTTTCGGGACACCTATGATCTGCTGCAAAATCGCTTTCTTTTCGTCGAGGGCGGTCACGACGATCATTTCTTCCTGGAGCACTACGTCTTGCTCGGAAATTTCGTAAACGATCCGGACCGCTTCCAGGTCTTCGATGTGCTCCTGCTGGAATTCGTCCGCGATTGGGTGCTGGCCGGCGATAGCGCCGAGGAGCTGACCAAGGCACGCAAGTCTCTCGATCGCCTCCTCGAACAGGCTCAGCTGTTGCGCTCCGAGCTGGCTCGCGTGGAAGAGGAGCAGGAGGAGGCCGCCGGCCGCGTGCGCGAGAGCGACGACTCGTTTCCGTGGCTCTTCAAACGCAAGCCCGGGGCCCCGTCCGAGGCGCAGACCGAACTCGACGATCTCCGCCGAAAGTACGCGTCGCTCGAACGTAATCTCGAGGAACTTGGCCCGCAGATCGATGCTGCTCAGCAGCGCATGGAATTTCTCGCCGAGGAATTGCAAAGCCGCCTCGGCGATTATCTCAGCGAGCCCGCGAACGCTCGGCGCCTGTTCGACGCCGCGGCCGCCGAGGGGCGTTCTCTCAGGGAAGGGGAGCTCGCTCCAGAAGCCCGGGCGCGCCTGCTCGAGGAGTGGGTGCACCGCCTTGAGGAGCGCGACTTGCTCTTTCATGTTTTCGCCGGATACGAGCTGCGCAAGATCGCGGCCGAATATTGCCCTCCCGTTCACCTCCAGCAATTGAAAAAGGCGCTGGTGAATCGCGAGGAAGCCAAGCGCGTCGAGCAGATCCTCGAAAAGTTTCCCGCGCGCAAGGTTTCAATGAAGAGGTTCGAGGAGGCATCGCGCGCCATCCGCCGCCGATCGCACTCCGAAACGCTCGCCGTCTGCGCGCAGTTCGCGGAAGATTTGATGCGTCTGCATCGTGATCGCCGCAATTACCATCAAGTGGCCAGCTGGTTGGAGCGCATCAATCTGGTCCGCTCCGAGCGGACCCGCGAGCTTTCGCGCGCCAACAACAGTCTCTACGAATTCCTTCACCCGGACGAGGGTCGTCCCGCCGACGACCCCGTGATCAACCATGTCGTCATCAAAGCGGACGTCCGGGGCTCGACCGGCATCACCAAGGATCTTCTCGCTCGCGGCATGAACCCCGCGTCGCACTTCAGCATGGCCTTGCACGAGCCGGTTAAGCGCATGCTGGAGCGCTACGGAGCCGCCAAAGTCTTCATCGAGGGCGACGCCATCATCCTGGCGATCTACGAAACCGAGTCGACGCGTCCCACGCAGCGCGCCGTCGCGCGCGCCTGCGTCCTTGCAAGGGAAATCTTGGCTGTCACCCAGGCTTACAACGTCCGCGCGAAGGCCGGCGACCTTCCGCCTCTCGAGCTCGGTGTCGGCGTAGCCTTCCAGGATTCGGCGCCCTCCCTCTGGATGGACGCCGATTCGCGCATCATGATCTCCCGCGCGCTCAATCTTTCCGACCGCCTGTCGAGCTGCTCGAAGTTGGCCAAGCGTCTCTTCCGGTCCAACCCGTCTCCCTTCAACCTGTTTCTCCTGCAAACGCTGATGGACGACGCTGTCGAAGACGAAGGCGAGGAATTGCTTGTGCGCTACAACCTCAACGGCATCGAATTGAACGAGGACGGTTTTCAGAAGTTGAGCGCCGAGATCTCCCTTGCCCCCATGGGAGGCAACTTCCCGCTGCCGTGGGGCAAGGAGCGCGTCCAGCTCTATTTTGGCGAAGTTCCTCTCGGCGAGTCCCTCGAGCCGATTGTGATTCGCAAAGGTTTCGTCCGCCAGCTGCTTCCTGGCGGGAAGATCGGCACTCCTGGAAACCGCGCTTACTACGAAGTCTGCACCGACGCAAAACTTCTCGATCTCGCCCGCAAAAAAGTCTCCCGCCGCCCCGCCGATTCATAGTCCGTGTCATCCCGAACCCGGCCGTCCGTTTGCGGCGAACGGTGGTGCGTCGTGTTTGCGTCCCGGATGGTGTCGCGGGAAGGGATCTGCCTTTCTCTCTGGTTTAAGCGTACCGCCGGCGTCTCGCCGGCGCTTTCGATTGTGCACTTGGTTCTGCGCTGCACCGGCGCAACGCGCTGCGCCCGGTCTGCTATAATGCGCAGCGGCGTAGCGGTCCCATCCCGCACACAATTCGGAGGCGAATGGGGTCCGGTGACCCTCGTGGCCTTCAAAGCCATTGATTCTGTCCTTCGCGGCCAGAATGGTGGGTTCGACTCCCACACGCTTCCGCCAGAATTCCGTGACGTTCCGACACGGCTGCTGGTCCCGCAGTAGCGATACGTAGCGCTTCGCAGGGTTAGATCGCGACCTCCCAGTCCCCGAACCAGAAATATGAATTCCGAATTTCTCTGCGCGGGCCACCTTATCTTGCATTCCATTGACTAGGATTCCGTGGACT
>DATLWP010000265.1:0-15972 GCA_035576265.1 Candidatus Polarisedimenticolia bacterium | reverse complement strand
GGTTGCGAAATTCGTGATCTGCTGTGGCTGGCCGTTGTCCAAAATGCGGAAATTCTCGCGCTTCAAGCCGGTCACGAGGTTTCCGTCACGGTCGGTCACCACCGCGTCCACGTCGACTAAATTGGATTCAACGGCAATCGCCGCCTGCGTGGACCCAACTGGCGGTTGTTTCTGCCCCTGGGGCTGGCCTGTTGGTGCCTTGGGGGGCTCGGGTTGCTGCGCTGGCGCCGGCGGTTGGGGCCCTTCCACTTGCGCCCACGCAGGCACAGCCACCGCGAAGATACCAAGCGCGACGCTGAGAATCCCCGTCAGGATGATGCGGCACCATGTGTTCACTTGCATGTCTACCTCACTGAACTTAGATGCTGCCACGGCCGCCCGGGAGCGTCAATTGCACAATAGAAGACGCATGCCGCAGTGCGGCCCAGCCAGCATCCTCCTCCGTGTTAGTATCGATCTTCTTCACCGTTAACGCACTTTGAGATGAGTTAGGAGGCAAGAAGGATGGCGCGAGCGAACGTACGGGTCGTTGTTGCAACGCTGATTGTCGCGCTGTTGTATGTCGCGCCCGCCTGCGCACAAGGCCAAGCACCCACCGTCCCGGGAAAGCCGGCGCCCTCATCCCCGGCAGACCTTGCACAGATCGAGAGCCAGGCCGTGGGATGGCTGCAAGATCTGATTCGAATCAACACCACCAACCCTCCGGGCAATGAGCTAGCCGCGGCGAAATACTTGGCCGGTGTCCTCGATCGCGAAGGAATTCATTCGGAAATTTACGAGAGCACGCCCGGGCGAGGATTTCTCGTGGCGCGGCTGTCCTCGAGCGCCGTGCCGAACCCGTCGCGAGCGCTGCTCTTGATGGGCCATCTCGACGTGGTCGGGGTGGATCGAAAGAAATGGAATGTGGACCCCTTCAGCGGAGTCATTCAAGGCGGTTACCTCTACGGGCGCGGCGCTATCGACGACAAGAGTATGACGGTCGCGAATCTCGCCGTGCTGGTGGCCTTGAAGCGCTCCGGCGCGCCTTTGAACCGCGACGTGATTCTGCTCGCGGAAGGCGACGAAGAATCCGGGGGGACGGCGGGCATGGATTTCGCCGTCGATAAACACTGGGACAAGATCGCCGCCGGCTACGCCCTCAACGAGGGGGGACGGGTCGTCGCGAAGGGCGGTAAAGTGCAGTATGTCGGCGTGCAGGCCAGCGAAAAGGTGATGGCAAACGTAGACGTCATTGCCACGGGGACCTCCGGGCACGGTTCTCTCCCGCGAAAGGACAACGCCGTCGCGCATCTTGCCGCCGCCGTCGCGAAGATCGCCACTTACGAGGCCCCGGCTCAGATGAACTCCGTGACGCGCGCCTACTTTGAAGGCCTCGCGCCGGTCGAAGACGAGAATACCGGCAAATGGATGCGCGCGCTCGAATCGTCCGACCGCGCCGATCACGCCGCGCGATGGATCTCGAGCGCCAGCCCCATATGGAATGCCATGCTGCGCGACACGGTTGCCCCGACGATGCTCGAAGCCGGAATTCGCCAAAATGTAGTGCCTTCGGAGGCGCGCGGCGTTCTGAACATTCGCCTGCTTCCCGGCAATCTGCTCGACCCGCTGCTTGCCAAGCTGGGACAGCTCGTCAACGATCCCCAGATTCGCTTCCAGGTCGAGCCCGGCGCGGGCGAGGCGGCACCGTCTTCATCGCTAACGTCGGATCTGTACAGCGCGATCACGCGCGTCGCGGGGAAGGAATTTCCAGGCGCGCCGGTCCTGCCGCAGATGTCCACAGGAGCGACCGATTCGGCGCCCCTGCGGATGCGCAACGTGCAGGCATACGGGCTGCTGCCTTTCCCGCTGACGGAGGATGATCTCCTGAGCATGCACAGTGACAACGAGCGCATCCCGCTCGATTCGTTTCGCAAGGGGATCGAATTCCTCTATGAAATCGTGAGCGATTTCGCGGCGCCGAAGTAGCCGAAACCACCTCGGCCTGCCGCTTCTGATTCGGCGCGGGCGATTACTGGATCCAGTTGTCGGGGCGGGAAGGCGGCTTATCGCGACGATCGCGTACGTAGACCTCGAATTTCTTGCGCAGGCGTCGCTGCTTCCAATCGAAATAGAAATTGCGCCAGTTATAGAGGAACGAGCCGCGGCGGAGATAGAGATAGCCCACTAGCATCCCACCCAGGTGGCAGATGTGGCTGATATTGTCGCCCGAGGCCCCGATGGTGCCGAAAAATTCGATGGCGCCCATGGCGATCACGAAAATCCGCATTGACACCGTTACCGGCAGCGGAAACATCCACACGCGGCGATGCGGCAGTAAGACGGCATTGGCAAGGAGAATGCCGTAAATTGCCCCCGAAGCACCGATCGTCGGGATCAAGGCACTACCCATTCCGTGCGGGTCAAGAATCATCTTGACGATTACGTTGATGGCGCCGGCCCCTACCCCGCACAAAAAGAAATAGGTATAGAACCGCCGAGAGCCCCAGCTGTGCTCGAGATCCGCGCCGAACATCGCGAGATACAGAAGATTGAACAGAATGTGGAGAATACCGCCGTGGAGAAACAGATAGGTAAACGGCTGCCAAATCCGGAATCCATCAACCACCGCGAAGGGCACCAGCCCGAACCACTGGAGCCAGAATTCCTGTCCGGCGCGGCCGAAGATCAATTGCGAGAATTCTTGAAGGACGAAAACGGCTACGCAAGCAAGGCAAATCGTCTTGACGGCACGCGGGAAATACCCGCCGAGGTCGAATCGATAGCCGTAGCCGCGCGAGAAGGAACCCACGATACGACAGTCTAAAGCCTTGCTCCGGAGGAGTCAAAGATACGGCAGGATGTCCGCCGCGAGGTCTCGCTGCTTAGGCCGTCCACAACGTGGGCACTCGCCTCCGGATGGACGTGCTCCACGATACGGCGGCGCAAGCAATCTTTGGAGTGCGAGTCGCGACCGCTGGTGACCCGGACACTAACTGCAGGCGCAGCGCGCCTAGAGCTTGTCGATCTTTGCTGCGAGGATGAAGTCGCTTTCCGTGAGGCCGTTGATCTTGTGGGTCCATGTAGTGACTTCCGCTTTGCCCCACGAGAGCAAGATGTCCGGATGGTGCCCCTGTGCTTCGGCGAGTTCTCCCACGCGATTCACGAAAGCGAGGGCTTGGCGAAAGTCCGGGAAGGTGAACGCGCGCGTAATGTGATGCCCGTCCACGACTTGCCATCGCGGCACCTGCTTCGCGAGGGCCTCAAGCTCCTGGCCCGCGAGCGGAGGCACTCCTCCGCGGCACGGAACGCAAGTCTTGCTGGCCAGATCGGTCATGGTATCGAACCTCCTTGCTCCACAGTGTGAGAGGAATTGTACCGGAAGCCACCGCGAGTGCGATAGTCGAGCGATGGCAGCCCGCTCATGAGTTTTGCTATCCTCTTGCGCGCACGAGTCCGATTACTTACACCATCGAGGATGACGAATGCCGGAAGAGATCCACGAACTACACGAGCACGCCGAAGAAGGGGCGCATCATCCAAGCCTCGCGCCTGTGACCGTAACGATGGCGATTCTCGCGATCCTGGTGGCCGCCGTTTCCCTGCTCGGACACCGTGCGCACACGGAAGAACTCCTGCTCCAGACGCAGTCTACCGACCAGTGGGCTCAATATCAGGCCAAGAGCATCCGCCGGCACAGCTACGAACTTTTCCTGGACGAGATATCTGTCTTCGCCTCGCAAAACTCCGAACAGCTCGAAAGGGTTAAGGAGAAGTACGCGAAAGAAGTCGAACGCTATCGCGAGGAGCAAAAGGACATCGAGGCCGAGGCCAGGAAGGCCGAGGCCGAAGTGAAGGTCCAGCGGCGGCGCGCGGACCGCTTCGACCTCGGCGAGGTGATGCTCGAAGCGGCGCTCGTAATCTGTTCCATCACGCTGCTTACAAAGAAACGAATTTTCTGGATCGGTAGAGCCCTTCTAGGAATCGTGGGGCTGGCCATCGGCAGCGCGGGTCTCCTCATTCACTGAGGACGTTGACGTTGCAGAGCGGACCCTTGCTCAGCGACTGCTCGAAGCCGCCGCGCGCGCTTCGACATACTCGCGGACGTAGGCGGCAAAAGCCTCTTCAAGCTTCTGGACAATCGGGCCGTGCACCAGGGCCATCTTGTGGCCGCTGATTTCACTGACCGCGATCACGTTGCGGTTGGTGGAAGAAATAAAAACCTCGTCGGCAGAATAGAGATCTTCCGGAAAGAGCGTACGTTCTTCAACGGGCACGCCGGCGCGCGGGCCGATTTCGAGCAGGATGTCGCGCGTCACTCCTTCGAGGCATCCCGAGGAAAGCGGCGGCGTCGCCACGCGTCCTCCGCGCACGCAAAAGATGTTCGCAGCCGTGCATTCGGACACTTCGCCGCGCTCGTCGAGCAGAACAACTTCATCCCAGCCCGCCTGCTGCGCCTCCTGGAGATTCCAGACGTTGTTGAGCCAGGAAGTCACTTTCACGCCGGCCAGCGGCGAGGCCGCATGGCGCCCGTGCTCGCGTACGGTGAGGCGAACGCGATCGCGGTATGCCGGCAAATCCGAGGAGCAGATCAAGAGGTCCACAGGGGGGAACACTTCATCGCTGCGCCAGAAGCCAGCTTGGTTGTGAATCACGTAGATGCGCGCGCACCCTTCGCGCACTTGATTGGCGCGCAAGACTTCGGCCAATCGCTCGCTGACGCTTGCCGCGTCGAAGGGAAAGGGACAATGAGTTCTCTCGGCGTCGCGCGAAAGGCGCTGCCAATGTCGCTCGAAGGCGAACGGAATTCCCTCTACGACGCGGATCGTCGTGAACAGGCCCCACCCGTTGAATAGGCCCGACTGCCCGGGCGAAAGCCGTACTTGCTCGATCGGCAGCACGCGGTCGTTATGGAACAGGAAGCGATGAATCATCTGTTTCTCACGGAAAGATATCGCTCACTCCGAGAATACCTTCCCCCGAAGGAGTTACACCATTGTATCGCAGAATGCATGGCCGCCATTCGAGGCGGCGCACGCTGCCGTGCAATTTTCCTGGGAGACAACAGGCGGATAGGCATCCCATCCAAGGGCGCCTGCAGATCGCCTCGCTACCCTCAAAAATCCTCTCCGAGTTCGGTCACGCGGCGCTCGAGCTCTCGCGCGACCGTCTCCGCCGCGTCGGCTTCGCCGAATCGCGCGGGGGGGCCGACGGAGACTTTGATCTCGCCTCGGCGCGCGCGCCTCTTCCCTGCTTGCTTCAACTCGAAGATTCCGCCGAGCCTCATCGGCACGACCGGCACGCCGAGCCGCGTGGCCAGCAGGCCGATTCCGGAGCGAAACGGGCCCATGCCGCCGCCTCGCGTCCGCGCGCCTTCAGGAAAGACCAAAACGCTCCAGCCGCGGTCCACGAGATCCCCGGCAAAGGCAAAGCTCTTGCGAAAGCCGGCTTGGCGCGGCAGAGGGAAGACATTGAAAAGCGAGACGACAAGCCAATAGGCCGCGCGGTGGGCCAGGGCCGTAAGGAATCCGGTCCCTGCCGGGGGAGTGCGCATGGACTCGAGCAGTTCCCCATCCATGGCCACGGCGAGACGGCGGCGCAGGCGTGGCGGCAGCGCTACGAGAACGAAGACGGGATCAAAATAGGCAATATGATTGGTGACGACGAGAACCGGCCCGGTCGTGCCGCGAAGTTTTTCGCGGCCGCGTACGCTCGGCCATCCGAGCAGGAGCATCGCAGGCCGAGCGAGCAGGTGGTAAACGGCGGCGCGAACAATGCGCACGAGCCGGGCCTGCGCCCAGCGCGGATAGTGAAAAACCGCGGCGCGCGGCGAACGCTCCTCGACCAACCGCTCAAGCTCGAGGACAGTATCTGCGGCAGCAAATTCAGTTTCGCTCAAGTCGACCTGATAGCGGTCTTCCAGAGCGCTTAGCAATTCCACGCGCTCGATGGAGCTGAGATGAATAGGTTCAGTGCCACTCTTCGGCGCTGACCGGCCGCGCGCAATGCGGGCGAGGAGCTCGGCAAGCGGACCCGAGGGTCCCACAACCGGGCCCCCAGGGGCTTTCCGACTGCCGAGTTCTGTTTCCACGGCTTCGCGGATACGAGCGAGCACCGGTTTTTGCGTCGGCGTACGCGGGAAGTCCGTCTCGGACCACACCAGCCAGCGCCGCATCTGTTGGAAAGGCGCGAGGTGCTGGTTGGCGCGCTCGACGATGCCCTGGGCGACGGCCGCAGTTGATTCCGCAGTCTCGCCCGCTGCCAATGGCTGGCGCAGCAAGAGGACGGCGCATGGCTCGGCGTTGCCGTCGCGCTCGACACCTACGACGACGCAGTCGCGCACTCCGGGCTCTCTGCGCAGCTCCGCTTCGAGGTCCTCGGGGTAAACATTCAAACCCTCGGGCGTCACAATCACGTTCTTGCGCCGGCCCTTGAAGTAGAGATTCCCCTGGGCGTCTCGCTCGCCGAGATCGCCAGTGTGAAACCATCCGTCGGCGTCGAGAACCGGGGCGATGCCCGAGTTCTTCCAATAACCGGACGCCACGTTTTCGCCGCGCACCAGAATTTCACCGTCAGCAGCCAGCTTCACTTCCAGGCCTGGAAGCACCTTGCCGATGGAGCGGCGCCCGAGACGAAACGGATGGTTCACAGTGACGAGAGAAGTGGTTTCCGTAAGGCCGTAGCCCTGAATTACGGCGTAGCCCAAGCGGCTCCAGAATTGTTCGGCGTCGGCCGGAAGCGAGGCGCCGCCCGATATCACGGCCCAGAATTTCCAGCCCAGTCGGCGGTGGATGGCGCGGAACCGCCACCAGCGCCTCAGAAAATGCTCGCCTTCGGACGCCCGATAATCCCGCTGGAATTTCTCGAGGCGGCCGCTGGCCGCGAGATCGCGCCCGATCTGATCTCGCAGCGATTCGATGAGCCGCGGAACGGTGACCAGCACGGAGACACGCTCGCTTCGAATCGCGCCGATCACTTCGGCAGGATTGAGCGTATCGAGAAACACGGTCGTGCCGCCCAAAATCTGCGGAAGAAAAATACCGAGCAACTGGCCGAAGACGTGGCTCAGCGGCAGGAGATCGAGGAACCGCAGGGGATGAAAGATGTGCTCGTAGCGGCGGTAGCGCGCGATTTCCCTTTCGAGCGGCTCGAGATTCGCGAGCAGATTCCCGTGCGTGAGGACAACGCCGCGCGGCTCGGCCGTCGTCCCGGAAGTAAAAACGACTTCCACGAGATCGCCGCGTTGGGCAGGAGCTGGCGAAAATCCCTCCGCGGGCCGCCCGCGCACGATTTCATGAAGATCTTCGAGACAAAGCGCGGTTGGCTTGCCGCCGAGCGAAGGAAGGCCGCGTCCCACCATCGCGATCCGCACGTCGGCCTGTGCAGCGACGCGCGCAGCGAAATCTATTCCGGCAATCGCGTCCATGGGCACGGCGACGGCGCCTCGCAACAGACATCCGAGAAACGCCGCGACCCACTCGCCCGAATTTTCGCCCCAGAGCAAGACGCGGTCGCCTTTGGCGATTCCGCGAGCCTTTAGTTCCAAGGCAAATTGCATGGCTGTCCGGAGCAGGTCCGCGTACGACCAACGCAGGGTGCGATAGCCACGGCGCCAAACCACGGCAATCTCATCGGACGGCCGCGAATCAGGCTTGAAATAATCGAGCACGGATTGGTGCGCCATCGTTCCTTGAGTGTCGCTCATACGCGCGGGCTTTGGAAATATCTTTGGCCTGAATTCCAACATCGGACCTACACGAGGTACCGTCGCGAGTCGCGTCCGTGGAGATCGACTCAAGGTGGGGATTCAAGATTCGGGGAATATTTCACGGTAAGACGGTGCCCGCAAATGGCTTCGGCACAAAGGAAAGGCCCGGCGGGAAGCGAATCGCCGGGCGTTTCGGAGATGATGAAATGTTTGCTACTGCTGTGACTGCGGCGGCGCGTCCTTCGTGGCCAGGTCCGCTTTGGCCGGAGCGGCAGAAACACCTGAACTCGGCTTCTCATAGCGCGTCAGATACGGCATGAAGGGCGTAACCTGGAGCGGCATCTTCTCACGGGCCGAAAGCAACGGAACGGGCTTGGCCTTGAGAAGTTCGACGCGGTCGCTCCAGGGATCCAGCTTGAGCCGTGCCCCAATCGGCAAAGCCGAGATCTGATCGAGCTTATCGGGCTCGAGTTCCGGCCCGGAACTCAGCAACTGTGAATAGATGAACACGCGATTGCCAAGCTGGGGGCTGATCAGCGCCGGGAGCGCCTTTTCCTGCGCATCGAGCTGTTTTAGGAACAGGCCGGCCTTCCCGAGCTTATCTTTATAGGGCGAATTCTTGAGAAGCTCGAGCGCCTTCTGCGCAGCGAGCTGGATCTGATCTGGGCTGTCCCGGAATGAGAAGTGCGAGAGAGCCTCGACGGTGGAGACGTTGGTTGTGTCGTTGAAACCCCACTGATCGGTGGAGGGCTTGGTCACGATAATGTCGGCCAATTGCTGCGCGAGGATCGTGGCCAGGCTGGCTTCATCCGGCAGGACGTCAATGAGGCCGCGGCTGACGACGATCGTATGGCCGATGGAAAATGACTCAAGCGTACCGGTAAGAAGGATCCGGCAATGGACCTCGGGCTGAATGTCGAGATTATTCGTGACCTCGAGGTTGTTTACGACGGTCTCGAGCACTTTGTCGACGTCGTTCGGAGGCGCCAACAACCCGGTGCGCTGCAGGCGGTCAATCACGTTGACTTCCGCCTGATGCTGCCATTCGCGCTCCGCTTCCAGGGGAGACCGATCCTGCGCCGGCGACTGTTCTTGGATGACAGTGGGCGAGTCGATGGTCAGCTGGCTGAACTCAGATTCGTGACCTGGGTGCCCAAGATTGTAACCCCACAGACGCGTCTGCGATTTGAAGCGCACATGGTTGCCCATGAAGTCTTTCAGGTCCGATTCTTGACTGAAGACAAAGGCCGGAAGCCAAAGTCCGGGTTGGATGTTCAAGCGCCAGCTATCGAAATGAAGATTGAAACCGTTGATTCCCGCCAGGGGCGTATATACGCCGTTAAATCGAACGATGGTGAAACCTTGGTCCTCCGCCCAGATGCGCCCTTTGAAGCGCCCTCTGCCGGATTTCGGAAGTGGGTTCACATCGAAGACGAGGCAGCGGACTTCGCCGAGGAATTGCCGGCCCACATAGTCGAACTTGTAGTGCTGGTGGTCGAACCCCGTCGTGTCGACGTAGATCATCTGGACAAAACCCTCGGGCACGAAGGAGGAGCTGAAAAAGTTGGCGATATGGGAGAGCGGATTGAGGGCGTCCAGCTTGCCGCCCTTCTTGCCCCCGAGCATAGAGTTATCGACGACGCCCCTTGAAAGATCCGCTTGGCCGAGAAAGTAGTGGTCGTGAACGGGCACGGCCCCCATGTCCTTATCAGGCTTCATGTCCTGAATGTAGGTCTCGACGATTGGGCTGTAGTGCCGGATCGTGGCAACTTCGTCGTGCTCGCGTGCGATGATGCGATCGATAGCTTGATTCACTGTCAGGGCGGGAGTGGCTGCGGAGGCGCCAGGCTTCGGTTGAGACTGATCAGCCGTTTGCGTCGGCGCCTGTGCTCCGGCGGCGCCCGCGAGGGTGCCCGCCAAAATCATCGACAACGAAAAGCTCTTCCACGTGCGCATTGCCATTCCCCTTTCAGTACGCCAATTGGAAAACGATACGAGCGACGGCAGAGAAATCTACCGGCTGACCGTCTTCCTGGGCCGGGCGGAAGCGAATTTGCCGCGCGGCTGCTGCAGCCGCCTCATCGAGACCATAACCCAACCCCTGCACGACGCGTTGAACCTTTACCTGCCCTGTAGCCGTGAAGATAACCCGCAAGAGTACCTCCCCTTCAATCTTGTGGGCCTTTGCCGCATCGGTGTATGCGGGGCGGGGCACGGAAAGAATCTCAACGGGCTTCGTATTCGACGACGCGGCTGTCCGCTTCACCTTGGCAGTAGGCACCACGGCCTTCTCGTCGCCGAACAATCCTTGCTGGACACGTCCGTGGCTCGCGCCGTTGGGGCCGCCGATGGCAACACCGTTGCCGAATCCTGTGCTAGCCACCACGCCCCGCTCTCCCTTGGTGCCGCCTGTGCCATTGCCATAACCCATTCCCGCCGGCATGTCGTACATGCCGACGTGAGCGATATTGGGATTACGGTCCCTCCTGCCATTGTCGGGCACGGCATCCGGGTCGCCAAAACCACCGGTTTGGACTGGAGCGCGCGGCTTCTCCAGCGTCGGAATCGCGGAGCTGCCAACAGAAACCGGGGGCAATGCTTTAGCGAGCTCGGGGGCCTGAATGTTCTTGTGTTTGGCCACGGTTTTGGCGACAGGCGTCGCGAATACGGGAGCGTAGATCTTCGGCTTCGGGGGAACGATTTCGGCCGGCTTGGGCAGTTGCTTAACGACCTCGCGCTTCACTACTTTCGGCTTTTCCACCGGCTGCGGTTTCCAAGGCTTAACTACCGGCACCTCGATGGGCGTGGCCCAGTAGTGTCTGACAGCCTCAAGCTTTTGGGGCATGAGCATCGGGAGGACCACGAGAGCCGTCAGAATGACGAGTTCCAGGCCCAGTCCAGCACCAAACGAACGCCAGCGACGCTGACCCTGCGGTAGCAAAGTTCCATTGAAGACGGATACATTGTTTGCCGACGCCATGGCTTTCACCCCGGATGCCCTTCCTGGCTAATTGACGCGCGTCGAGACAGGGATAGCGCGTAGAGATTTAGTACTAGATCAGAGGGCCTGGGTGAATAGGACTCGAGTACCATTCTACCGCCACTCATGTTGAAAGCGATAACCTAATGGATTTGGGCTGGAAAGGCTTGCCGGCGAACGGATGCGCGCGAGGGAATGACGGTCCCGGCGACTTTCGTATTCGGGGATCAACCCGGTGGGTAGCGATTGGTTGCGGCTGTATCAGCTTGAGGCACCGCCGACTAGTTTCGGGCCAGGAATCCTGTTTGCTCGGCCACGCTGCCAGGATCAAAGCGCCGGGAATGGGCCAAGAGCTCACGGTAAGCATGCCAGGAGCGCCGCCAAAAACTCCGGAACAGGGCGAACGGAGCACGGATGCCGGGGAAGGCCTTGCTCCGTTCGCCTTCTACGATAGGAGCGTCAACTATTGCGTTTCGACGACCACATAGCGCGTGACGCCATTTTCATTGATGAGCAACATCACAGGCTGGTTGCCTGCCCCAGACAGCGCTTGGTTGTATTCGCTGACATTGGTGACAGGCTTATGATTGACCTCCTGGATGATGTCGCCACGCTCCACCCCGGCAGCCGCGGCTGCACTCGAAGGATCCACCGACGACACGACGACGCCGCGAGTCCCAGGGGAAACGTTCAACTGCTGCGCGATGTCGGGCGTCAACGCCTGGACCTGAACTCCCTGTAGCGCGCCGCCGCCGCTTTCACCGCCGCCGCCCTCAGCCGCAGATTTCTCCGGCAACTCGCCGAGCGTGACGCTCACGTCCTGCGCCTTGCCATCGCGCCAGACGCGAAGTTTTACGAGAGTGCCGGGCGCCGTCTGCGAGACCTGCAGCCGGAGCTCGTTGGCGTCCTTCACGGGCTTACCGTTCAAGTCCAACACGACATCACCACGCTTCAGTCCCGCGCGTGACCCAGGCGTATTGGGGGAAACATCGCCGATCAAAACGCCGTTATTCTGGCTGAGCCCAAACTGCTTCGCGATTTGCGGCGTAACATCCTGGATGTAAACGCCCAGATAGCCGCGCACGACCTTGCCGTGAGTTACGATCTGGTCCATTACCGAGTGCGCTAAATTGATCGGGATGGCAAAACCGATGCCTTGATTGCCGCCAGTGCCACCGGAGAGGATTGCCGTGTTGATGCCGACCAGGTTGCCACGCAAATCGATCATCGCGCCGCCGGAATTGCCGGGGTTGATCGCCGCGTCCGTTTGAATAAAGTCCTCGTAGCTCTCGATATTGAGGCCGCTGCGCCCCGTGGCGCTGATGATACCCATCGTGGCCGTCTCACCCACTCCGAAGGGGTCCCCGATGGCCAAAACCAGATCGCCCACCCGCAGCTTTGAAGAATCGCCCAACGCTAAGGTCGGCAAGCCGGTGGCCTCGATCTTCAGCACCGCAACGTCCGTCTTGGGATCGCTGCCAATCACTTTCGCCTTAAATTCGCGTTTGTCGCTAAGCTGCACCTTGATGTCGGTAGCGCCGTCGATCACGTGATTGTTCGTTAGGATCGTGCCGTCCGAAGCGACGATCACGCCCGAGCCCAGACTTTGCTCCCGCTGGGGCCGCGGCTGCATCTGGCCGAACTGATCGCCGAAGAACTGGCGGAAGAAGGGATCACTAAAAAACGGCATCTGATACTGCCGCGGCTTGACGATTTTCGACGTGTGGATGTTGACGACCGCCGGAAGCGCGGACTTCAGTACGGATGCGAAACCATTGCTGAAAGTGCCGAGAGCCACGGGTGCCTCACTCCGCGCGACGGTGACGGCCACTTGCGGAGCGCCGAACACCCTCTGACCCGTCCAGTCTCTTAATCCGATCGCGAGCACTCCCCCACAAACGAGCGCCGCGAGAATCGCCACCGTGGCTACCCAGCGAGGAAGATGAATGTCACTACCTTTCATAGCTGTCTCTCCTTGTTTACGCCGGAGGCGCCGCTGTCGGCCTCGGCGGTACAGATGAATTAGACGTAGTTCGGAAAAAATGGTGTGCCCGAACCCACGAAAATTCGGCGTGGCGGGCCCCCGGGTCGTCCCGGTTCGCAAAAGCCCAGTGACATCGGGGGCCACTCCCGCGGGCAAGGCTGGCCGCGATGGCTCTTCGGGTTGTCGGGAATTCAGGCAGACCTACACTCCATCGCTCTCTATTATAGATGCAGCGTCGCGCTGCTGGGTCGCCAATACAAATTCGCGCGCTTCAGGTTCATCTCATTTGCTCAACAGAATTCGGCAGCAGGGGCAGTTCATCGCGCGGCTGTGGTCTGCGAAGCATACCTTGCAGGCGGAAGGCCAGCCCGGTGGAATCGAGGACGTCGTCGATCTGGGTCGGGTGAAAGGCGCTAGCTGATCAGGCGGGCGATGAAGAAAGCGGCGGCGGCCGCGAGGCCGCTCACCAAGACCGTCTGCAGTCCACCGCGCCACGGCTTGACACCCGTATAGTGCCCTTTGATCGACCCGAAAATGAAGAGCGTCAGTAACGTGACGCAGGCGGAAACCGTCAGCGCTGGGATCACGTCACGCATGAAAATGTACGGCGCGAGCGGGACCAGCCCACCGACGACGTAAGAACCGGCGATGGTTCCGGCGCTGCGGCCAGCGCGCGTGGGGTCCGGTGCCTCCAGGCCTAGCTCGAAACGCATCATAAAGTCGACCCATCTTTTCTTGTCCGAGGTTATGGCGGCCACGACCGGCTCTATTTGCTCCTGAGTCAGGCCATAGTCTCGGAAAACCTTGGCCACCTCTTCGGTTTCGACTTGAGGAAGCTCGACGGTCTCGCGATATTCCCGCTTGAGCTCGGATGCGTAGTGCTCGGAATCGGTCTTCGCAGCGAGATAGCCGCCGAGCCCCATGGCTATAGAACCAGCGGCGATCTCCGCGAACCCGGCGGTGACGATAATTCCGTTGCCTTTCGCCAGCGCCGCGGCGGCAGTCGTGAGCCCGGCCGCGAGGGCGAACGGAACCGTCAGCCCATCGGCCATTCCTATCACGATGTCGCGCACGGCAGCAGTCGCCGTGAAATGCTTTTCCACGTGCTCGACGGCCGGCATGTAGCCTCCCTTTGACACGCCCACAAATTTTTTCGAGCCGGTTCGACGCTCCCCCGGCCGGGCGCGTATAATTATGCGGCAGGAACTCCGATTTAGGAGGTAGAGAATGTCGTCCACTTCCGCACAAGGAGCCGCACCGCAAATGAGTCACACTTTGCCCGCTCTGCCGTATGCCTTCGACGCGCTCGAGCCGTACATCGACGCAAAAACAATGGAGATTCACCACGACAAGCACCACAATGCCTACGTCACCAATCTCAACAAGGCTCTCGAAGGCAGCACCGACCTTCAAAAACTGACGGTCGAAGAACTGATCGCGCAACTCAACACGGTACCCGAAAACATCCGCACGGCGGTACGCAACAACGGCGGGGGTCACCTCAACCACTCGATGTTCTGGAAGATCATGAAGAAGGGCGGAGGCGGCGAACCCTCCGGCGATCTGGCGAACGCGATCAAGAGCGCCTTCGGCAGTTTTGCGGAGTTCAAGACCAAGTTCAACCAGGCCGCCACTACCCGCTTCGGGTCCGGCTGGGCATGGCTGCTGCTCCGCAACGGCAAGCTCGTGATCGAGTCCACCGCAAACCAAGACAATCCAGTCTCGGACGGAGGCAAGCCCTTTTTCGGGTTGGATGTCTGGGAACACGCCTACTACCTGAAATATCAGAACCGCCGGCCCGAATACATCGAGGCTTGGTGGAACACCATCAACTGGGCGCAAGTAGCCGACAACTACGCCGCCGCCCGCAAGTAGCATCCGAACCTGCCGCGCTCTGGTCGCCACGGCGAACCCGCTCTGGGTTCGTCGTGGACCTTCGCGGCGCGCGTTCGTCTTGTCCAACGACGGGCGTAGCGCGACCTCCCGAGCCCGTTCGACGTGGCCAAGCTCGAAAAATCCGCAAACAGGCTCGCCCACAGGTGTAGCGATTAGAAAGGGGCGCGACTGCGCTGCGTCGCAAGCCGCCGGGAACAAAACGCCAAGGCCAGACGCCGAAAGCTCTAACGATTGCGCGACGAGAGCTACGTGATGACATACTCGGGGCAGAAGGTGCTCTTGGGATGAGCATCTTCTGCCTTTACTTCGGAGTCGAGTCCTACTTTAAACTCAAGTCGTCTCCCATGTCGCGGTATTGGTTCTCCAAGCGCTGCATTTCCCTGTCAACGTAGCGGGCCTGTTCCTGAAGCCGCTTCTGGTTGGGATTGGCGGCGCTCAATTCCTTGTCCATTGCCTGCAGGCGGGTGGAAATGCGCGACTGCATCTGCTCCATGGTGCGGGTCCGAGCCTGCATGGCTTGGCGCTGCTGTTCGTCGAGGCCGTTCATCAGGCGCTCGTGCTGCTGCTGCATGGCTTGGAACTGCTCCTGGAGGCGATTGTGCTGCTGGCGGGCGGTCTCCACGTTGAAGCCTTTGCCAGTGGCGCTCAGCATATCGCGAGACCGTGTTCGCAGACGGTCCATATCCTGGGTACAAGTGCGGAACTGATCGCGTTGCTGGTCGGTGGCGTGCGTGTGGAGTTGCTCGCGAATGCGGTCGCGATCTCTATCGCGGTCCATCTGCCCCTGGCCAGCTCCTGGGCCAGCCTGGCCCTGCCGTTGGGTTTGCGTCTGCCTCTGGCCTTGGCCACCGCCCATGCCGCCCTGGCCGCCTCCGCCGCCACGCCCTTGGGCGAAAGCGAGCACGGGCGCCATCGCGAAAATCACGATCGTCAGAATGGTTGTTCTCTTCATCTGCCTCTCCTTTTGCGCTAACACTGCCTTCTAACGTTCCGTTTCCACGCCTCTCGCCGAGGGCATTCGCGAGGCTTGGTCTGCCGGCTCGTGATTCACGTTACTGGCCGCAGGTGCAGGCCGCTGTGACCGGGGTCACCGGGCGACGTGACCCAGTCCACACCCGGAGCGGGCATCTCAGTGATGTAAACTCCCGGCAGGCCTTCACCATGCAACGGATGCAGTATGTTGACTTTCGCAACAAGCCAGGGGCGGGGAGACCGTCGCGTTCCAATCCGACGGCGGTGGCGAGTGCAGCAGCGGCGTCCGTGATACAACTCACTGAGCCAGCACGGTGCTATCGATCTGCGTCTGAATGGGCGCTGCGATCAACCTACGTGAAAGACCGCAAGGCTGAAGAGGAAAAGTGGCTCCCCGGCAGGGACTCGAACCCCGAACCCTTCGGTTAACAGCCGAATGCTCTACCATTGAGCTAC
>DATLWP010000264.1:0-7703 GCA_035576265.1 Candidatus Polarisedimenticolia bacterium | reverse complement strand
TGACGCGCTCCACGGCCCGGCATAGGTGAGAGTTCTGACGCTCGCGGCGCGCGGGTCCCTTCAGTGGCTCCCGTTGTTCCGCCCCTGCGCCTGCCTGCATCGCGGAACATCGTGAAGCCTTGGTGGCGACACGTGTGTGTCGCGCGCCCCGATACTGAACGTCAACGTCCCAGTGCCGCGCGGATCCGCGCCAGATGGTGCCAGCTGTGACGAAGCGCGTGATCTTCGATCACGAACTGCGCGGTGACGGGCGCACCGAAACTCAGCGAGAACGGCGCCGCGTGGTCCAGTTCGTCGTCAGTGAACGCTCGCACTGCGTCGGCGGCCCGCCGACTGTTTTGACGCAGGAGTTCCAGCGCGGCGGCCTTCGTTATCCCAGCATGCTCTTGGGCGTGCCTGGCATTCAACTCGGCGACAACATCCCACGAGACATCGGCAACGGCATTGCCGCTGGCGACCGTTCGCGCGACCTCGATCTCGATCGGATACATGCTGGCAACGTGGTGCACGATGAGGCCGACCGAACGACGGTCAGTGGCCGACACCGGCGCATTCCATTCCGCTTCGGAGAGTCCTTCTACGAAGGCGGCGAGGCCGGCGGCGCCTTCCTCGATCCTAGCAGCAAGAGCCGCAGCACGCTGGCTCATGGGTCCTCCGAGTTTGCGAGTAGAAGTGGTTAGTCCTTCAACGATGTTGGTCGTCATACTCTTACCCTCGGATCCCACTCGGGACCCTCGGCAGTGTGGTCTGGCGGGCCGGGACGGGAACCATCATGGGCACACGCCGACGATATTCCGCGTACTCCGGGTGCTCACGCATCAAATCGCGTTCCTCGAACTTGACAGCAATGAAGATGTACGCCGTCGTTCCGGCCGCGAACACAAGGTGCGTAACGGTCATGGTAGGAGTGATCCAGAAAACGCAGAGCCACCCTACGTAGAGCGGATGGCGAACGATCCGATAGAGCAAGGGGGTAACGAACCGGAGTTTGCTCTGCGGCTGTCCCTGCAAGTGGCGCCACACCTGACGCAGCCCGAATAGGTCGAAATGGTTAATCACGAACGTCGTGATGAGGACCAGAAGCCAGCCAGAAGCGTAGCCTCCGTAAAGAACCCCGCGCGCCAGCACGCTTTCCGCTTCCCAAACAGTGCCGCCCAGAGGCCGCCATTGCCAGAACACGAGAAGCAAGGCCAGGCTGCTGGCCAGAACGTACGTACTGCGTTCGACGGCTGCAGGTAGAAAGCGGGTTATCCATCTTTTGAAGGCCGGACGTGCCATCACGCTATGCTGAATCGCGAAAAGCGCAAGCAGCCCGAAATCAACTAGGAGGGCTGTCTGCCACGACCCAGCGGCCGGCGAATCCATGCTCTTCGGCACGCCGAAATTGCCAATGAATCCCATGGCGTAGACAAACGTCGCCATGGCCAATGCGTAACTCCCCGCCCCGTAGGCGAATGCCAAAACTCTTTTCATGTCAGTACTCCCTTTCGTCACTCAGTCTGTGTTGCGCGAAGACAGTGCTCGGCACAGCGATCTGGTTCCGCGACGCAGAGTCCTTTTGGTCCTGACTTCAGCTCGCTTTCCCAGCTGTTGCATGGCGCCTGCATCCTCCCTGCCGCGCACCGTATCGGAATCCTCACAGACGCCACTATCCGTTCTTGCGCTCAAACTTCTCTCGCGCGGCTCGGCGGACCAATCATGGCGTTGCGCGATCTGCGCGCGACGCGTAGAATTCTGCAAGGCCTGTCGGAACCCGTCCATGCTCTCGCGACCAAACTATTTGCTCGGGCGTCCCGCATAAGCGGGATGATTTGCCGGCCGTCCAGTAGAATTTGCAGACGGTCTAGTTAAGGCGATGGACGCTTTTTCAGAAATTCTGGCGGCGGTAAAGTTGAAGGGCGCGACGTATTTCCGCGCCGAGTTTTCGTCCCCTTGGTGCGTTTCTTCGCCGCCATCAAAAGAATTGGCCGCTATCCTCGCACCTGGCGCGCCTCATCTGGTGATCTACCACCTTGTTATCGAGGGCGCGGCGCTCGCGCGCCTGCGAGAGGGGAAATGGCTTGCACTGGAGGCAGGCGACATCGTCGTCTTCCCGCACGGCGACTCCCATCAATTATTCAGCGATGAACAAGCGCACCACGACGTAACGCCTGCAGTCCTCAAGAGGATGGTGGCCCACGACCTGCGCCCGTTGCGGGCTGGAGGCGGCGGAGATAATGCCCGGTTTGTGTGCGGCTATATGGTGTGCGATCCCCTCATCTGTAGGCCGATTCTAGAGGGCCTGCCCAGGATCATGAAGGTCAACATTCGCGCGGATCGTTCGGGACATTGGCTGGAAAACTCCATTCTTCATTTGGCCGACGAAGTAGCGTCCGGCCATGCCGGCAGCGACGCGATGCTCGCCAAGCTCTCGGAGGCGTTGTTCGTAGAGACGTTGAGAAGATATGTCGCCGGACTGCCCCAGGAACAGACCGGCTGGCTCGCGGGGGCCCGTGATCCCGTTGTTGGCAAGAGCCTGGCAATCCTGCACAGTCGGGTAAACCATCCTTGGACGATCGCGGATCTGGCAAAGGAAGTCGGCTTGTCCCGCTCCGCACTGGTGGAACGCTTTAGCCGATTCTTGTCCGTGCCCCCGATGACCTATCTCACACGCTGGCGACTTCAGCTGGCCGCGCGCGCATTGACGACGACTCCACGCGGTACGGCTGACATCGCTGCCGATGTTGGCTATGAGTCCGAAGCCGCGTTTAACCGCGCGTTCAAGCGTGAATTCGGACTGCCGCCTGCGCGATATCGACGCGAAACCAAACAACCGGCAAGATCACCCAAGCTAACTCCCGGATCGTCGGAAACTCAGAAATCGTCGCCGCGGGTACGGCCGCAAACCGCCTAGTGCCGGGTTAACGGGGCTGCCGATAAAGTTGGTCTCGATACCGCGCATCACAGATCGTGCAGCCCGGTTGGCTTGCCCGCCTGCGGCTTAGATCCCCCTCCAGTCTCCGGGAACCTGCTTTTTCGTCCGGTTCCATACGTCGAGTTCTGTTCCCTGTACTTTTTCTGGAGGGCCGCGGAGTTGCTCTCTGAAAATCGGATTCGGCGGATTACGTACCGACGCGGATAGAACGCGTCAGGTTCTTCAGCGTTGCGATCGCAGAGAAGGCAGCGAGCTGCGAGGTGCGGGGATTGTCCTTCGACGGGACATTTTCAACCGTCACCGTGAGCCGGCCAAATTCGCCCTCGACGCGAATCTCGTGCACGTTCTTCTCGCCTCCCGGCACGGCAACGACGCGAACGCGCACCGGCACCGGGTCGGTTGGATTGACCGCCAGGCGCAGGGATGCGGCAACGTTCGAGGTTGCGGGAAACGCGTGCGCGGCCTCTTCCGCCAACCCTTCGAAGATGACGGTTTCCTGCTTGAAACTGTCGAGCTGGAGGCCATGATCCACCACGTACTTCGATCCCCGGAGCGCGGCGACCGGCTTCCGGCTCGTCAGCATCGCCGATTCGATTCGGCCGATCGAAGCGGACTTGATTCCGTCGAGCCCGGCGATGGCCCCCGAAGGAACGTAGATCCGGCAGCCTTTTTTGTCGGCTTGGCGAAACCATTCTTCGCGGCCGAGCAGCCCTCCCACGCTCATGATCAGCATGTCGCGCCCGCGCTCGAGCGCCTTGGGGACGAACTCGGGAAGCGCGGCCTGGCTGGCTGCCTCGACCGCCAATTCAGAACGGTCGAGCATGTCTTCGAGTGAAACGACGGCCGGGTGAGCCGAAAGCTCCGCGGACAAGGCTTCGGCTCGCTCTCGGTCCTGGTCCGAGAGCGCGACGAGGTCTGCGTTCAGTTGTTTTCGATCGATGGCCGCGGCGATGGTTCGGCCGATGGCTCCCACGCCGAGAATTCCGATTTTCAGCATGTCGGCCGGGCCTAGGCGAGCTCGAGCATGCGATCGATCGACCGCCTGGCCCGCCGCGCGATTTCTTGGGGCACGCGGATCTGCGGCGTCATGGTCTCGAGCGAGTGAATGATATTGTCGAGCGTGATCGTCTTCATGAAGGCGCAGACGGCGTTGGGATTCACGGGATAAAATATTCTATCGGGAAATCTCTTGTGGAGCTGGTGAAGAATTCCCAGTTCCGTTCCCACGGCGAACTCCTGGGCCGGAGATTCTGCGATGTGCCGCAGCATCCCTTCGGTCGAAAGGAAGAATGTGCGGTCCTGCGGGAGCGTTCCGTCGAGCGCTCGCGCCATGCAGGAGCTTACGCACCCGCATTCGGGATGCAGCAGCAGCTCGATATCGGGATGCGCGTCGAGAATCTCGAACACCTGCTCGGGCTGGATCATCTTGTGCACGTGGCAGTAGCCTGGGTAAGCGATGATGTCGCTCCGGCCGGTTTGCCGCGCGGCCACCGCGGCGAGGTACTTGTCCGGGAGAAAGAGGATCGGCCGGCCAGCGGGAATCGAAGCCACCACCTTCGCGGCGTTCGCGGACGTGCAGCAATAGTCGCTTTCTGCTTTCACCGCCGCCGACGTGTTGATGTAGGAGACCACGACCGCGTCGGGTACTTTCGCTTTCCACTCGAGCAGTTCCTCCGGCGTCACCGAAGCGGCGAGCGAGCACTGCGCACGCAGGTCCGGCAAGAGCACGGTCTTCTCCGGGCAGAGAATCGCGGCGGTTTCCGCCATGAAGTGCACGCCGCAGAAGACGATCACCTCCGCATCCGTTTTCGCGGCCGCCTGCGAGAGCTTGAGCGAGTCCGCAACCGCATCCGCTACGTCCTGGACCTCCGGGCGCTGGTACAGATGGGCCAGCAAAACGGCCTTCCGTTCGGTGCACAGCGCGCGGATGCGCTCTTGTTTCTTGCGGATCTCGGCGGCTGTGTCCCGTATAGTCTCGATTTCAGGAAGCGTGTAGCGCTCCTCAAAACTCGCCCGTAAGACTGTGCTAGCCATGACTGGTTCCCTCTCCCAAGTGAATTATGAAATCCTCTGGCAAACATCGAGCGCGCGGGCTGAATGCGTGAGAGCGCCGATCGAGATCGCGTCCACGCCGCATGCTGCATAGGCTTCGACGCTTGCTTCCGAAATTCCGCCGCTCGCCTCGACGAGGGTCGAGTCCCAGAGCCCTTCTCTCTGCAACATGCCGACAATGGCGCGGATCTCATCCGGATTCATGTTGTCGAGCATCAACAGGCACGGATACTCTTCCGTTGCCGTTTCTTGCAGGCGGCGGAAGGTCTTCGCTACCGCGCGTGCTGCGGCCTCGCCCCTGACCTCCACTTCGATGAACGCCGACTCCGCGCGGAATCTCCATGCCTTCTCAATGGCGAGCGGCGCCGCTTCCTCTTCCGAGCCAGCCAGGAGCGCGAGATGATTGTTCTTGATCATGATCGCGTCGCCGAGGCTGAGCCGATGCGTTCCGCCGCTCCCGAGATGCAACGCGCGCTTATCGAGCAGCCCCCAGGGAGTCTTGCGCGTGCCGACGATCCGCGCCGACGCACCGCTCCTCTGCACTCGTTCTTGCAGGCAGCGGGACGCCGTCGCGATTCCGCTCATTCTCTGCAACAGATTCAAGCCAACGCGTTCGAGCGAGAGCAGCTTCGTTTGTTCTCCGTCGACGCGCAACAGCGTGTCGCCCGGCCGGATGGCTTCGCCGTCTTTCTTCTCGAATGCGACCCCTACGCCATGGCCTTGAAACATAGAGGCAACCTCTGCGAGGCCCGCCGCCACGCCTCCCTCTCGCGCGAGGATCGCGGCTGAAGCAGGATCGCCCTTCATTCCGAGCGCCTTGGCAGTCAAATCGCCCGGCGTCAGATCGTCCTGCAAGAGAGCTTCGGTCAACGCGCGAACCGCTCGATGGTAAACAGGGTTTTCCAGCGTGAGGCTGGCGCCCCGGAAAAGGGCTCGCTCGATTCGCCGCTCGCGTGTCGCGTTCATGCCAAGTCCGCGTTTCCCCGGTTTATTTCAGGAGAAACCCCCGCGCCCGAAGTCGAGCCTTGGCCCGCGAGATCATTTCCGGCCGCGAAGCCTCCACCGTGTGCAGATGAACACCACCGGTGAGGGTCGAGAGAAGCGACGCGTGCGCTGCCTTCACTTGTCCGAGAAAATCCTGTACATCAGCGCGGGATTCGATCATCAAGGATCCGCGCAGATCTCCGTAAAGAGGGTGTTCAACGATCACGTCCAACACTTTTACGCCGTGATCCACTAGAATCTGCAGCTCTTCTTCGGTGCGCTCGGGATCGTGCCGGCAGGCCAGAATCGCCCGGTGAGCATGATTCGGTTTTTCGGGCAGGCGATATCCTCGCGGCGTGGCTAAAATTTGCTCTCCGGCCGCGCGAAGGATCGCGACGTCCTGCACCAGGCACTGCCGACTCACACGAAACCGCTTTGCCAGTTCACCTCCCCGAATTGGGGCACGGTGACTTCGCATCCACGCAACGATCCTGCGCCGGCGCTCATCAGCTGCATCTGGCCCGGTTGCCGACATGGGTTTAGTTTTCGCCGCCCTGTTCAGTGCCGTCATGCTACACCTGTCTTGTCACCTATCTAGTCTAATGTCTAGTCGAGCGTTCGCGCAAGGGCTGGCGGCGTTTAACCGACGTCCCGCACTGAATTCGCTTTCGCCGAATCGCGCTTCGAGGGTCGGTTCCCGAACCCTATCTCGCATTTACTCTAGCGGCGCATCGCCGCTATTTTCACGGCAGCCGAGGGCAGGATGGAGGATAGTGCTGGTACGGGGTTGTGGGAAAGGTGGAGTTGCAATGGCGCAAACTGCACAGAGGAGGAGCGAACGCGTGCTGATGGATGTGCCGATAGTCATCCGCGGGGAATCGCAGGACCGGCAGCCGTTCCAGGAAGAGACTTTCACCGTGACGGTCAGCGCTCACGGTGCGCTCTTGATGCTGGCAACGCAAGTCCGCCTGGGGCAAAAGCTAATTTTGCTGAACCCGGCGAATTGGGATGAGCGCGAGGGCCGAGTCGCGTACAGAGGACCGTTTCACGCCGGGCTGGCGCAGGTGGGCATCGAGTTCACTCAACCCTCTCCGGAGTTCTGGCCGATCAGCTCTCCTCCGCAGGATTGGAAATCATCGTAGCCAAACCGGGAAACATCGGAATTGTCTTTGGAAACTCAGGCGGTGAGCTCCGCAAGCCACGACTCGAGGGTCTTCACTTGATCGGCAGCTGGATCAACGAAAACGACTCCCATACCCATTCCATCTTGCGTGTAAATGATCTTGCCGGGCGTCGAGAACGTGCCCTGATCGCGCGAAATACGCAGCCGAATCGCCGTCCCCACTGGCAGTGGATTCAGCATATCCACATAACAGCCCTTGCGGCTGATTTCGGAGATGCGGCCGGAAAAATGCGTATCGGTGGCGGGTTCGACGAGTTCCACGGTGGCGATGAGGCTGTAGCGGGGTACAGAGCGACGCTCACGATATGGCGCGCCAGAACCGGTTGGAGAACTGCCAGAATCGTCCATGGCCGCTGTCCTCAGTTCCCAGCAAGGGTGGCACATTTCCCTGCCCGGCGCCAGCCCGATGAATTCACACGGTGCGAAAGTTAAACTCCGCGTAGCGTCTATCGACACCAACGCATTCGCCGCACAGGCTCCGGAACAACAAGTATATTACTGATGAGTATATATAAGAACGCATCGGCACTCGCCAAATGCCGGCGTGAATTCAGCGGCGGTCAAACCGTA
>DATLWP010000263.1:0-9870 GCA_035576265.1 Candidatus Polarisedimenticolia bacterium | reverse complement strand
CAGCGGCTCGGTTTCGAATCGGATGGCGCGATGAATTTTCCTATGCCGTCGCAGATGGCCGCGCCGTCGGAAACCGAAGCGCCCGCAGCTAGCGCGGGATCGCTGCCGGGACCGGAGGCCATTGCGGACCTGAAGCCGCTCGGGCAAGTGAACGCGAGCTTCATCGTCGCGGTGAACGGCGAGGGCTTGTGGATCGTGGACCAGCACGTGGCCCACGAGCGGGTGCTCTTCGAGCAGCATTTACGGGCGCGGCACGAGGGCGAACTCGGCGGGCAGCGGCTTCTCGTACCGCTGATTGTCGAGCTCAATCCGCGCCAGCTTGCGACCTTCGAGCAAATCGGTGAAGAGCTGCGCGCCAACGGCTTCGAAGCCGAACCGATGGGGGCGCGCAGCGTGGCGATCCAGGCGGCGCCGGCCGGAATAGCAAGCAGCGACGCCGAAAAGCTGCTCTGCGAAATTCTCGACGGCATCGCCCGAGAGAACCAAGCCATCTCGATCGACTCGCTGCAGTCCAAGATTGCGGCATCGACTGCCTGCCACGCAGCTATCAAAGTCAATACGCCGCTCGATGCTACGAAAATGGAATGGCTTCTCGGCGAGCTCGCGAAAACAGAGTATCCGATGAGCTGCCCGCACGGCCGCCCCGTCGTGCTGCGCTATTCCGTGCGCGAAATCGAACGCGCGTTCAAGCGAATCTGATGCGAAAACTGATTATCGCGATTGACGGGCCGGTAGGCTCGGGAAAGAGCACTCTCGCGCGGCGCGTGGCGGCGCTGATGGGCTACGTTTACATCGACACCGGCGCGATGTACCGCGCCGTCGCCGTGAAAGCTCTCCGCAGTGGCGTTTCGCTCGACGCGGCGGATGAACTGACCGCGCTCGCCGGCAACACGCGCATCGACCTGCAAGCACAAGAGGGCGGCCAGCGGGTTTTTCTCGATGGCGAGGACGTCACGACAGCGATCCGCACGCCGGAAGTCGCGCAGGCAGCTTCGAAGGTCGCGGTCGTGCCCGGCGTACGTCAGGTGTTGGTGGCGGAGCAGCGCCGCGCTGGCGCGCAAGGCGGCGTCGTGATGGAGGGTCGGGACATCGGCAGCGTGGTGTTTCCCGACGCGGACCTGAAGATCTTCCTTACGGCCTCGCCCGAGATCCGCGCCGAGCGGCGCTGGCGCGAGCACCAGCAGAAAGGCGATGCCATCGACCTGCCGCGCACGCTTGAGGAAATTCACGAACGCGACCGCCGCGACCAGGAACGCACCTCGTCGCCGCTTGTTCGCGCGAGGGACGCCGTTGTAGTTGACAGCACGGCGATGGAACCCGAGGAGGTCGCCCGGCTCGTGGTGCTGCTGGCGAAGACGCAGGCCGCCGCCGGCGCGACGACCTGAGGCAGTTTGGTCTGTTTTGAGAGTTAGCTCGGGCTGGACATCGAAGCCAGGAATTCCCCGTTGGTCTTCGTTTTTGAGAGGCGGCCGAGCAGAAGCTCCATCGCTTCGACGGTCGAAAGCGGGCTCAGCACCTTTCGCAGCACCCAGATGCGGTTCAGCTCGTCGGCGGGAAGCAGCAATTCGTCCTTGCGCGTTCCCGAGCGGTTGATGTCGATCGTCGGGAAGACGCGCTTGTCCACCAGCCGCCGATCGAGGTTGATCTCCATGTTGCCCGTGCCTTTGAATTCCTCGAAGATCACGTCGTCCATGCGGCTGCCGGTGTCGATCAGCGCCGTGGCGATGATGGTGAGCGAGCCGCCCTCCTCGACGTTCCGCGCGGCCGCAAAGAAGCGGCGCGGGCGCTGCAAGGCGTTCGCGTCGATACCGCCGGATAGCACTTTGCCGGAAGGCGGTGTGACGGCGTTGTAGGCGCGCCCCAAGCGCGTGAGCGAATCGAGCAGGATCACCACGTCGCGCTTGTGCTCAACCAGGCGCTTGGCCTTTTCGAGCACCATCTCCGCCACCTGGATGTGTCGCTGCGGCGGTTCGTCGAACGTCGAGCTGATCACTTCGCCTTTCACCGTGCGCTGCATGTCCGTCACTTCTTCCGGGCGCTCGTCGATCAGCAGCACGATCAGCGCGATTTCGGGATGGTTCGCCGTGATCGAGTTGGCCACTGACTGCAGCATCATCGTCTTTCCGGTGCGCGGTGGGGCCACGATCAACCCGCGCTGGCCCTTGCCGATGGGGCAGAGCATGTCGAGCACGCGGCCGGTGAGATTTTCCTTCGTGGTTTCCAGGCGGATGCGCTCCTGCGGGTAGAGCGGCGTCAGGTTGTCGAAAAAGATCTTGGTGCGCGCAACGTCGGGGTCCTCGAAGTTCACGGCCTCGACCTTGATCAGCGCGAAGTAGCGCTCGCCGTCCTTTGGCGGACGCACCTGGCCGGAGACCGTGTCGCCGGTGCGCAGGTCGAATTTCCGGATTTGCGAGGGCGAGACGTAGATGTCGTCCGGCCCGGGCAGGTAGTTGTATTCCGGCGCGCGAAGAAAGCCGAAGCCGTCGGGCAGGCATTCGAGAACGCCTTCGGAGAAGATCAATCCGTTCTTCTCCGTCTGGGCGCGCAGGATCTGGAAAATCAGCTCCTGCTTGCGCATCCCGGAGGAGCCCGGGATGTTGAGCTCCTTCGCGATCTTCGCGAGATCGGTGATGTTCTTGTCTTTCAGTTCTGCAAGGCTAATGCTCATCGAGTTCTTTCCTTCTCAAGCCTGATTGTCAGGCGCGATCGTGATCTGAATAAATCCGGGGCGGGCGCGTTCGATTGAGGCACTCTATCCCAGATTCCGAAACGGGCTCACTACAGAAAATCTCTACACTCCGGTCGCGGGCCGAACGTGTCGGCAAGGTGTGGGAGGACCGAAGGCGTCAATTGGTCAATTCGTTGTCCTGCGTGACGTCCGCGCCGAACTTGGGTTCGACTCCGGCAACCGGCGCGTGGCCGGGAACGGGCAGCGGCTGCTCGAGCGCAAGCTGCAGGACTTGGTCCATCGACTCCACAAAATGGATGGACATCTGCGCTTGAATCTCCGGCGGAATATCCGCCAGGTCCTTTTCGTTGTCCTTGGGAAGAATCACGGTACGCAAACCCAGCCGGTGCGCTGCAAGCAGCTTTTCCTTCACGCCGCCGATCGGCAGCACCTTGCCGCGCAACGTGATCTCGCCGGTCATGGCCACGTCGCAGCGGACGGGAACGCGAGTAAGAGCGCTCACGATCGACGTGCAGATCGTAATTCCGGCCGACGGCCCGTCCTTCGGAATCGCTCCTTCGGGTACGTGCACGTGAATGTCCAGATGGCGGTAGAAGTCCTTGGGCAGGCCAAACAGGTCGCTGCGCGCCCGGACGTAGCTCATCCCCGCCTGCGCGGATTCCTGCATGACGTCTCCGAGTTTCCCGGTCAGCGTGAGTCGGCCCTTCCCCTGCATCAAGGTGGCCTCGGTCGAGAGCACCTGGCCGCCGACTTCCGTCCACGCCAAGCCCGTGGTCAGCCCGACTTCGTTGGTTTTCTCGGCGAAGAACTCGCGGTACTTGAGGACGCC
This sequence comes from Candidatus Polarisedimenticolia bacterium, assembly GCA_035576265.1. Taxonomy (GTDB): domain Bacteria; phylum Acidobacteriota; class Terriglobia; order Acidiferrales; family UBA7541; genus Palsa-295. The sequence goes on along the minus strand of DATLWP010000263.1, from coordinate 6,352 downwards.
GAGGTATTCGTTTACGTTGTTGGGCGTCATCTCGGCGGAGAAACTCTTGCCGTCGGCGACCACTTTCCGCGCCACTTTGCGGCAAATGTTGGCGATTTCGCGATCGAGGTTGCGCACGCCCGCTTCGCGCGTGTAGTGGCGGATCACGTGCGTGATGGCCTCGTCGGTGAATTTTACATTTTCCTTCGCCAATCCGGTCGCCTCAAGCTGCCGGGGGACCAGGAAACGCTGTGCGATCTGGTGCTTTTCCTGTTCCGTGTAACCGGGCAGCCGCAGGACTTCCATGCGGTCCTGCAAGGGCTGCGGAATCGTGTGCAGCACATTGGCCGTGCAGATGAACATCACTTTCGACAGGTCGTATTCGACGTCGAGGTAGTGGTCCGTGAAGGAATGGTTCAGCTCGGGGTCGAGCACTTCCATCAGCGCCGCGGACGGATCGCCGCGAAAGTCCATGGACATTTTGTCGACTTCATCCAGCACGAACACCGGATTCACCGTTCCGGCCTTGCGCATCATCTGGATGATCTGGCCGGGCAGGGCACCGATGTAGGTCCGGCGGTGGCCGCGAATTTCCGCTTCATCGCGCACGCCGCCGAGCGACACGCGCACGAATTTGCGGCCGGTGGCGCGGCCGATCGACATCGCAAGCGACGTCTTGCCCACGCCCGGAGGCCCGAGGAAGCAGAGAATCGAGCCCTTCGGGTTCTTCACGAGCTGCCGGACGGCGAGATATTCCAGGATTCGCTCTTTGATCTTTTCGAGGCCGTAGTGGTCTTCGGAAAGAATCTGCTCCGCGCGTTTGATGTCGCGGATTTCCTTTGAACGTTTTTTCCACGGCACTGCCAGCAGCCAGTCGAGGTAGTTGCGCGAAACGGTCGATTCGGCCGACATGGGGGGCATCATTTCGAGCCGTTTCAACTCCTGCATCGCCTTTTCCATGGGGCCTTCGGGCATGCCGGAGGTCTCGATCTTCTTCTTGAGCTGCTCGATCTCGTTCGCTTCGCCGCGTCCCAGCTCTTTCTGGATCGCTTTGAGCTTTTCGTTGAGGTAGTACTCTTTTTGCGCGCGCTCCATTTGCCGCTTCACGCGTGTATTGATGGAGCGGTCGACGTTCAGCTTCTCGATCTCCACTTCGAGGATGTCGCCGACACGGTTCAAGCGTTCGACCGGGTCGAAGATCTCGAGCAGCTCCTGCTTGTCTTCGACCGAAATCTGCAGATTCGCGGAAATGGCGTCGGAAAGTTTGCCGGGATCCTCGACGCGCACGGCGGCGATCATCGTGTCGTAGTTCAGGCTTTGCGAGAGCTTCACGTACTGCTCGAACAGCGTCGTTACGCGGCTCGAAGCCTGGTCCACCTGCGGCCCGGGCTCTGCTTTCGAGGGAACCAGACGAATCGAGGCGCGGAAGAATCCTTCGTCGTTGGTAACCTGCGCGATCTTGGCCCGCTCGGTGCCTTCGACCAGCACCTTGATGTTGCCGTCCGGCAGTTTGACGCTCTGCACGATGTTCGCGAGCGTCCCGACCTGATAGATCTCCTCAGGCTTGGGATCGTCGATCGAGGCGTCATGCTGCGTGACCAGGAAAATCTTCTTGTCGCCGGCCAGCGCTTGTTCGAGCGCGCGAACTGACGCCTCGCGTCCCACGATGAACGGGTGCATCATCTCCGGAAAGATAACCATGTCCCGCACCGGCATCATGGGGACCCGCTTAATGTCGAGTTTTTCCTTGTTGAACATCGAATCCTTGTCTGTCGCGGCGAACTATCCGGCTTTCTCCAGCAGGCTCCAGTTGATCTCGCTGCCCTTGACCATATCCGCTGTGACCACGAAATCGCGAAGTTTCCGCTGCGCCGGCAGGTGGTACATCATCTCGAGCATCAGGTCTTCGAGAATCATGCGCAAGCCGCGAGCTCCGACCTTCCGTTGGAGCGCCAGCTCTGCCACCGTATCGAGAGCCTCGTCCGTGAATCGCAGGCGCACGTTTTCGAACTCAAACAGCCTTTGGTACTGACGCACGAGCGCATTCTTCGGTTCCGTCAGGATGCGCACCAACGCGCCCTTGTCGAGGTCGCCGAGCACCCCCATCACCGGCAGCCGCCCCACGAATTCTGGAATCAGGCCGTAGCGAATCAGGTCCGTGGGCTGTGCCTGCTCGAGCACTTCGATGTTACGCCGCGTCGCGGTCGAAGGCGCTGCATCCGCGTGGAACCCGAGCGACTTCTGCCCCACCCGGCGCTCGATTGTCTTCTCCAATCCCACGAATGCTCCGCCGCATATAAACAGAATATTCGTCGTGTCGACCGGCGTGAATTCCTGGTGCGGGTGCTTCCGACCGCCCTGAGGCGGCACGTTGGCCACGGTACCCTCGAGAATTTTCAGCAGCGCCTGCTGCACGCCCTCGCCGGAAACGTCCCGCGTGATCGAGGGGTTCTCGTCCTTCTTGGATATCTTGTCGATTTCGTCGATATATATGATGCCTTGCTGGGCCTTTTGGACGTCTCCGTCGGCGGCCTGCAGCAGCTTCAAAATGATGTTTTCGACGTCTTCGCCGACGTAACCCGCCTCGGTCAGCGTCGTCGCGTCCACAATCGCAAACGGCACCTCCAGCATTCGCGACAGCGTCTGCGCCAAAAGCGTTTTGCCCGTGCCGGTTGGCCCGATCAACAGGATATTCGACTTGGTCAGCTCCACGTCGCCCGGCTGGCGATTCAGGAAAATGCGCTTGTAGTGGTTGTAGACCGCTACCGCCAGCTTCTTTTTCGTCTTGTCCTGCCCGATCACGTACCCATCGAGAAACGACTTGATCTCGGGCGGCCGTGGCAGCCGGCGGTTGACCGGACTCGACTGCTCGCGCTTTTCGTCTTCCAGAATCTGCTGGCAGACGCCCACGCACTCGTTGCAGATGTAGGAGCGCGGATACTCCGAAGGAGAGCTGATCAGCTTCTCCACCTGCTCCTGCGTCTTATGACAAAAGGAACAACGCAACGGCTCTTCTGGGGTGAACCGTTTCACCGATGACGCCCCTTCCCCTTAAAACCACACCCGTGATGAATTCCTGCTCCTATTGTAGGACGGAATCCATCCGGCGTGGCGCAAATCATCGCGTTCGCTACTAACCCTTTGGACTCGTGCCCCGGTGCTTCGTAATGATTTCATCTACGATGCCGTACGCCTTGGCCTGTTCCGCCGTCATGATGAAATCGCGCTCCACATCCTTTTCGACCTTCTCGATCGGCTGGCCGGTGTGGTACGCGAGCAGCTTATTGAGTGCCGCGCGGGTGCGAATGATTTCCTTGGCATGAATATCGATGTCGGTCGCTTGGCCGGAAAGTCCCGACATCCAGGGCTGGTGAATTAGGACGCGAGAGTTGGGCAGGGCATAGCGCTTCTTGGGCGTGCCCGCTGCGAGCAACAATGCGGCGATCGAGGCAGATTGCCCCACGCAGTAGGTGACGACATCGGGACGCACGAATTGCATCGTGTCGTAGATCGCCATTCCCGCTGAGATCGAGCCCCCCGGCGAGTTGATGTATACGGAAATGTCCTTTTCCGGATCTTCGGACTCGAGGAAGAGCAGCTGCGCGGTCACCAGGTTGGCCACATGATCGTCGATCGGCGTGCCGATGAAGATGATATGGTCCTTCAGGAGTCGCGAATAGATGTCATACGCGCGCTCGCCGCGGTTGGTCTGCTCGACCACCATGGGAACCAGGGTTGTGGCACGCGGACTCACGTCGTCGGTTTGTCTCATCTGGAATATACTTTCGCGCTGAGGAAACCCGAACCTACTCTTCACGTTTGGCTGTCGTCTCGATTCGGGCTGTGCGGCAGAGCAATTCGATCGTCTTGTCACTGCGCAACTTCGATTTCATCCTATCGAGCGCCCCCTGCTTTGTCAAGCGAGCCCGCAGCGCCGTTGCTGATTCGCCACTGCGCTCGGCAATCGCCGCGATCTCCTTTTCCACGTCTTCGTCGCTCACGTCGATCTGCTCCGCGGTGGCGATACGGTCGAGCAGCAGCTCGGCCTTCACGTCGTCCACCGCCCGGTCGTGCTGGCGGCGACGCAGCGAGACCCAATCCACGTTCACGGCACGCGGATCGACGCCTTGCGCGGCCAGCGATCGCACTGCCCGCTCGAGGCGAGTATCCATCTGGCTTTCGACCAGCGCTTCGGGCACGGGGAAATCGTGCTGCTTCACGAGCTGATCGAGAATCTTCTCGCGCGCCTGGGCGTTCTGCTGCTGCTCCTTCGCCGCCTCCAGGCTCTCGCGGACTTTCTTGCGGAGTTCTTCGAGCGTCGCGACGCCTTCTCCCTCCGCCCCCGCGCTGCCGGCCGCGTCCTTGGCGAATTCGTCGTTCAGCTCGGGCAGCTTCTTTTCCTTGATGCCCTCCACCTGCACGGAAAAGTTGTAAGTCTTTCCCGCGAGCTTCGGGTCCGGATAGTCGTCCGGGTAGCGCGTTTCGAATTGCTTGGTTTCCGCGGGCATGGCGCCGCGAAGATTTTCCGTGAAGCTGGCGAGCGTCTCTTCCGCGCCGAGATGCACCATAATATTGTCGGCTTGCACCGGTTCGCCGCCGCCGGCCGGCGTGCCCATCAGCTTGACCAGGACGGAATCGCCGTCCTGCGCGGCCCGGCCCTCGACCGGAACGAACGTCGCGGCTCGCTCGCGCATCTCCTCCAAGGCTTTGTCCACCTGAGCGTCGCCGGTTTTGATCTCGTCCACCTGCACTTGAAGGTTTTTGTAATCGCCCAGCTCGAAATCCGGCAATACTTCGAAGACGGCGCGGAATCGCAGCGGCTCGCCCTCTTTGAATTCGACCTTGTCCACCTCGGGGCGGGTTACCGGGACGAGTTTCTTTTCGTCCAGCGCTTTCTCCAAATATTCCGGCACGAGCGATTGCACAACCTCGCCCTGGATGTCTTCGGCGAAGCGGCGGCGCACGAGCGTGACCGGCGCTTTTCCGGGACGGAATCCGGGAATGCGCGCCACACGCGCGATATCACGCGCGACTTTTTCCGTCGCCTTCTGGACGTTCTCGGCCGGAATCTCCAGCTCGATTTCGCGCTTACACGTTGTTTCAGTCATGAGATTAGTTTTGCGAGGGGCAAACGCCAACTGGCCCTGAATTCAATCCGCCTTTCGCCTGTTCGGAATTCGGGAACGAGAAGGGCAGGGAAGAACGGCCAGCCGATTACCGCAACAACAAATTCAGTATAGGGAATCCGCTGTCACGCGTCAACCGCACCGGCTGATGGCAGACCAAGCGGTCTGAAACACTTCCTCATTGGGTATCCGGTCGTGACCTCAAAGGGTGACGGCCCATATTCGCGCAGTTTCTCGACGACACCGTAATCCAAGATGGTTCGGTTCATCATGTTTGAGGTTATTTTCCGGGCGGCACGAGGCGCTTCAACTCTTCCGTCCAGTTCAGCACGACATCGATCTGCGTCGGCGGCGCCTGTTCCTGTTCGACGGGCTTGAGCATTAGGAAACGCTGGCCGTCCGGAGAGACGTCGTAGTTGGCGCGGCCTAACCCAGTCAGTTGATAGTGCCCCTCAAAGAGTTGCCGGGGCTTCCCGGCTGTAAAACTGGGCTCGGTGCTAATCTCGACCGCCATCATCTTGTCGCCGGTGCGATAGAACAACTCCCGCCCGTTGCGGTTCCATAGCGGCTCGTTGCCGCCCTCGGTCGAGATTTGCCACTTGCCCCCGGGCCCGGGGTATGGCCGTACGTAAACTTCCCGGCGGCCCGATTCGTTCGACGCATAGGCCAGCCAGCGCCCGTCGGGGGAAAACTGCGGCGCGTCCTCGAAAGCTGGCGTCTGGAGGAAAGGTTGCGCCTTGCGGTCGCTCATCCGCAGCACCCAGATTCCAGGGGCAGCGGATGAACTGGTATCCACGAAGGACAACAGCTGTCCGTTCGAAGACCAGGAAAACGGAACGTTGTTAGTCTTTGCTGTCAACAACCTCTCCAGCCCGCCACCGCCGTCGGCCAGCTGCCAGAACAGGTTGAACGAACCCTCCCTGTTTGACATGAACGCGATCCGTCTGCCATCCGGCGTCCAAGTCGGGTACTGGTTGAGGGCCCCTTCAAATGTGAACCGCGTGAGCGTGTCCCGAGCGACATCGTACAGCCAGATCTGATCTCCGATGTCAACGGCCACGCGGCGGCCATCGGGCGAGAGACGCGGTTGATAGTAGTCGCGCGCAGGGGCGGCCAAAGGTTGCTCTGCTCCGTTGCGATTGACCCACACCAGCCTGTTTTGCGACGCTTGGGCCCCCCCGGGGATGTAGGCCAGCGATCCTGTGGCGGACAAGCTGAACTGGCCCTCCAAGACGTCTTGCACGACG
>DATLWP010000262.1:0-1524 GCA_035576265.1 Candidatus Polarisedimenticolia bacterium | reverse complement strand
CACCAGTTTGTACTGGGCCACTGGCTTCAACGGTGCCTTCCCGGTGAACGGAAGATTGAACAGCTTGCCGCCCACGAGTTCGCCGTAGGTGACGGATCGCGAGTGGCTGTCCAGCGAAGACACGACGCCCTTCGATACAGTCAAGCGCTCCACAGGTGTCTCGAGCTTTTTCGACGCCATTTCCAGCAGCGCGAGCCGCGCCCCGGCAGCGGCGGTGCGAATCCCCGGGCTCCCGCGGGCGATCGCCGAGCTCGAATACGTCCCGCCCTGATTCGGGGAGATGTTCGTGTCGACCGAGATCGTGTTCACTTGGTCCATGCCCAGGTCGAGTTCTTCCGCGGCAACCTGGAGCAGGGATGTCGAGGCACCTTGTCCGAGTTCAACGTAGCCGATGTAGACGGTCGCCGTATTGTCGGCGTGAACGGCGAGCCATGTATCGATTTGTTTCGGGTCCGGCGGACCTGCTGTGGCCCCCCTTGTGGTCACGCCCGCGGCGGTTCCGGCAGGCGCCTGAGCGGCGAGCGCATCGCCGATGCCCAGGCCCGCGCTGCTGAAGCCGATGACGAGCGCGCCAGCCTTCAGAAAGTCGCGGCGAGGAAAAGGTTGAGGAGTTTGCGAGGCCGAATTCTTTTTGCTCATCGCGCCACCTCTGCTCGCTCGATTTCTGTCGCGCTCGCTACAAGCGGCTCTAGGCGTGTTGCCTCCGCCATGAGTCGCGAGGCGCGCTGGATGGCCTGGATGATCCGCGGGTAAGTGCCGCAGCGGCATAAGTGTCCGTTCATCGCCGCGCGAATCTGCGATTCCGTCGGATGCGGCGTCTTCGACAGGAGTTCGGAAGCCTTGATGATCATGCCGTTGTAACAGTAGCCGCACTGCACGGCCTGTTCGTCAATCAGGGCCTGCTGCACGGGATGGAGCGCCGGCGCTTTCGCGAGCTTCTTTTGCTTCGCGTACCACTGCGGCAAGCCTTCGAGTGTCGTCACCGATTTGCCCGCGACGGCTGAAACCGGCGTCACGCACGAACGCGTCTCGACGCCGTTGACCAGCACAGAGCAGGAGCCGCACTGCGCAAGTCCGCAGCCAAACCGCGGCCCTTGAAGCTGCAGCTCATCGGAAAGGACGTAGAGGAGGGGCGTATCCGGCGCGGCGGTGATTTCCCAAGTCTTCTCGTTTACGCGGATCTTCAGTTTCTTGGCCATTTCATGTCCCTCCCGTCCAGCTTCAAAAGGCTTCGCGCCACGAGGTTAACACGTTATGTCAAGAACGGTGTCTCTCTGCCCGACACTGAGATTCTCGCCAACGTGTAGCATAATAGAGTCGGTAGAGTTACCCATATCTAGAGAAAACGGTTGAGAGTACTCTCGATGAGGCCGGAAGAAGAAGTTGCAAGAAAATTTCTAGAGGTTCGCTTCGGGATAGATCCGACGTACGAGCCTCTTGGGGACAGTACGCCCCCGGACTTCTGTATTAACCGTACTGCATTCGAAATCCGCCGATTGAATCAACATTACGTTCATGAAGATG
>DATLWP010000261.1:0-7018 GCA_035576265.1 Candidatus Polarisedimenticolia bacterium | reverse complement strand
CAGCCCTCCAATCACCACCATCCAGTAGGCCCGCGTCCGGTAGGCCTCGGCCGGCGTCCACTCATACTGCGTTATCAATTGGGAGGCGCCCGACGCCTGAGACTCGGCGGAGCTTTGCTCCTTTGGGATGCCGTCGACGTCTTGGCCCACGTCTTCCGGGCGCTCCTTGACAAAGAGAAGCACAAGTATCCCCGCCAAGACAGCCCCAGCCGCGATGATTTGCCAGCCCACGCGCCAATGGCCCCCGCTGGCGCGGATCACCTTATCGAGCAGCGGTGCCATCAAGAAACCGCAGATCCCCGAGCCGCTAAGTACCAGAGCGTTCGCCCGGCCACGGTACCGCCGAAACCATCGCGCCGCAGCCGTCGTCGCGGGAACGATGTCGCCGAAGCAGATGCCGATGCCATTGATCACTCCGAATCCCAGCAGATAGTGCCAGGGTCGAGAAGCCAACAGGGCCAGGAAGAGAGACCCGAGAAAAACCAGGCCGCAGCCGATCAAGTACGTCGCGCGAATCCCTCGCTTCACAATCGAGAGGGCGACCAGCGTCGATGGCACGCCGACGAACAGGTTCAGGAGCGTGAACCCGAGGCCCAGCTCGCTGCGGCTCATCGGAATATCCGCCAGCATGTAGGTGTTGATCACAGCGCCGCCGTACGCCGGGAAACCCAGGATCAGGAAATCGATGCAAGCAAGGACCCCGACGAGCTTCCAGCCGTAAAATCTTGGCGTGTTCGGCACCTGAAGTTTCCTCGCCCAACTCGAATCGCAGCGCGGCGCAGGACCCGCCGGCTTGCCGCACCCGATACGGAGCTCCGTTCGCGGATCACGGCAGGGTATCCGCGGCAGCGCCCCACGCATTCTAGTTTGATCTGCTGCCTTTGCAAGTTGAATATAAAATGGAGATGATGGCAGCGACTCAGCGGTATGCGAATTCCAAGGGCATGGCGGAACACGTGATACGTACACAAGTGGGAATTATCGGCGCGGGACCGGCGGGGCTGGTGCTATCCCAGCTGCTTCACCGGCAAGGCGTTGATTCGGTGGTGATCGAGGCGCGCAGCCGCCAGTACGTGCAGGATCGCGTGCGCGCCGGGGTCCTCGAGCAGGGTACAGTCGATTTGATGATCGAAATGGGCTTGGGCAGCCGTCTGAAGCGCGAGGGCCTGATCCATTACGGCATCGAGCTGCGCTTCAACGGGCGCGGCCATCGCATCGACTTCAAGGACCTGGCCGGTGGCCGCGGCATCACCGTCTATCCCCAGAACAAAGTCGTCGAGGACCTCTTCGACGCGCGCCTGGCCGCGGGCGGGAAAATTTTTTTCGAGGCCGAGGATGTGAGCGTGCATGACTTCGCGAGCGTTGGGACCGAAGCCAAGCCGAAGGTCCGGTTCCGCGCGGCGGACGGCTCTCATGAGGTGGCCTGCGATTTCATCGCCGGCTGCGACGGCTTCCACGGAGTCTGCCGGCCATCCATTCCCGAGGGTGCTCTCACGGTCTACGACCGAACCTATCCGTTCGGGTGGTTGGGCATCCTCGCGGAGGCTCCGCCTTCCTCCGACGAACTGATCTATGCCTATCATGAGCGCGGGTTCGCGCTGCTGAGCATGCGCTCGCTTACGCTGGGCCGCCTCTACATTCAGTGCGCGCCGGACGAAAATATCGATCAGTGGCCGGACGACCGAATCTGGCAGGAATTACATACGCGCCTGGCCACCGCCGACGGGCAATGGAAACTGACCGAGGGGCCGATCCTTCAGAAGGGCATCACCGGGATGCGCAGCTTCGTCGTCGAACCGATGCAGTACGGCAAACTCTTTCTCGCGGGAGACGCGGCGCACATCGTGCCGCCGACCGGAGCGAAAGGCCTCAACCTGGCGGCCACGGATGTCCGTGTGCTCGCACGCGCAATCGCGGAGTTTTACTCGTCAGGCCGGCAGGACCTGCTGGAGACCTATTCGCAGATTTGCTTGCGGCGGGTTTGGAAAGCACAGCGCTTTTCGTGGTGGATGACCTCGATGCTGCACTTGTTCGACACCGACAACGCTTTCGACCGGCGGCGGCAGCTCGCCGAATTGGACTACGTCACGAGCTCTCGCGCGGCGGCGCAGACGCTCGCCGAAAACTACGTCGGCCTGCCCATGGAATGGGATTAGCGGCACCGAAGCAGCGGCGATGCACGCCGCTTTCGGGCGAAACTCCGAGGATCCGGAGGCAACTTGACAGCATTCACTCGTTGGCGGAGACTGCGTTCAATGGTGGAGCATTTCCGTGCGGGCGCGAAAGATGGGTGTGACCAAAGTCACAGCGCCTCCGTGAGGCTTCCCCTAGGCTGGCTCATTAGGGCGAGCGCAAGTTATTGATCTTATCGGTGTTTCTCCGAGGTAGGCATCGTGGCGACACATACAAAAATACCTGCTGAATCCGAAAAGACGGCTCGTATCCGAATCACGCTGAACGGGGAGGGAGTCGACGTCTCCTTCGCTCCCTACAAGACCTTGCTGGAAGTTTTGCGGGAAGACCTCGGCCACACCGGCACGAAGCATGGCTGCGAACTGGGCGAGTGCGGCGCCTGCACGGTGATTCTCGACGGCAAACCGGTGCTTTCCTGCCTCACTCTGGCCGTCGAGTGCGATGGGCGGGACGTGATGACCGTCGAAGGTCTGGGATCCGATGGGCAGCTTCATCCCTTGCAGGAAGCCTTCGCCGACCTGGGCGGATCGCAGTGCGGATACTGCACGTCGGGAATCCTGCTGACGGCGAAGGCGCTGTTGGATCAGAATCCTCACCCCAGCCGCGATCAAATCCGGGAAGCGCTCTCAGGGAACCTATGCCGCTGCACGGGCTATCTCCAGATTTTCGACGCCGTCGAAGCCGCAATGGTGAAGATCGCGAGCCATACGAAGTCGGCGACGTAGCCATCCATTTGCGCGGCGCACAAGCGGTTTGAGGCAGAGGAGGTAGGTTTGTCGAGTCAAAAGGATTCACCAAAGCCAGCCGCTGAGAAAAGAGCGGACGGAGACGGGCTGCGCGTCATCGGAGTGCCTCGGCGGAGGGTCGACGGCCGCGCCAAGGCAACCGGCCAAACCATCTACGCCGACGACATCTCTCTCCGCCGGATGGCTTACGGCAAGCTCCTGCGCTCGCCGCACCCGCACGCCTTGATCAAGAAGATCGACGCCTCCCGTGCGCTGGCCCACCCCGGAGTGTATCTGGTTCTCACGGGAAAGGACCTCCCGAACAAATATGGGATTCTCCCGGTGAGCAACGACGAAACGGCATTGTGTGTCGATCGCGTGCGGCACGTGGGCGATCCGGTGGCCGCCGTGATCGCTCGGGAGGAATTGACAGCCTTCGAGGCCCTCGACCTGATCGACGTCGAATACGAAATTTTGCCGACGATCTCTGATCTGGAGGAGGCCCTCACGACGCCCGAGCCGCGGATTCACAACTACGGCGAACTGGGAAATATTCATAAGCGCGTGGCCTTTGATTTTGGCGACGTGGACGCGGGCTTTGCCGAAGCGGATGAAATCTTCGAAGACCTCTTCTTCTATCAAGGGAGCAACCACTTGGCCATGGAGCAGCATGCCGCCGTGGCCATCAAGGATCCCGAGGGAAAGCTGACGCTCTGGTCCAGCACGCAGACGCCGCACAACCTGCACATTGCGATGGAGAAGGTGCTGAAAATCCCGCGCGCGCAGATTCGCGTGATCACCACTCCGAACGGCGGAGGTTTCGGTGGGAAGAGCGATCCCTTCCATCACGAAATGATAGCCGCGAAGGCCGCGCTTCTCCTCGACCGGCCGGTCAAGATTACACTGACGCGCGAGGAAGTGTTCTATACCCACCGCGGCCGACACCCCGTCTTGATGAAATTCAAGACCGGCGTGAAAAAGGACGGCACGATCACGGCCGTCGAGCTCCAGAACGTCATCGACGGCGGCGCGTACGGTTCCTACGGCGTGGCCAGCACCTTCTACGCCGGCGCGCTGCAGACGACGACGTATCACGTTCCCAAATACCGCTACCAGGGCTGCCGCGTCTTCACCAACAAGCCGCCTTGCGGTCCCAAGCGCGGGCACGGCACCGTCCAGCCCCGCTTCGGCCAGGAAATTCAAATGGACAAGATCGCCGAGAAACTGAAAATCGATCCGGCCGATCTGCGCCTGCGCATCGTCGAATCGCCCAACGCGCTTACCGCGAATTTCCTGCAACTGCGCACGGTGAAGCTGGCGGATTGCATTCGCAGCGTGGTGCGCACGTCCGACTGGAAGGAAAAATTCCGCAAGCTTCCCGAGGGTCGCGGCGTCGGCCTGGCGTGTTCGTGCTTCGTCACGGGCGCGGGTGTTTCCATCTACTGGAACTCCATGCCGCATACCGGAATCCAGCTCAAGCTCGACCGCGGCGGCGGGGTCACCATTTTCTCCGGCACCAGCGAGATCGGGCAGGGCTCGGACGATATTTTGGCGGCGGTGGTCGCGGAAGTTCTGGGCGTCACCACCTATGACATTCGCGTCTATTCCGGCGACACCGATCTTGGCCCGGTGGATCTGGGGTCGTTCTCGAGCCGCGTGACCTTGATGGCCGGAAACTCTGCCATCCAGGCCGCCGAACGAGCGAAGGCCATGCTGGCGGAAGCGGTGGCCGATAAACTGCAGGTGCCGAAAGAGCGGTTGCGTTTCGCGGACAACGCCGTGTTCGACTCGGCAGCGCCCGAAAAGCGCGTCACGTTCCAAGAAGCCGTTTGCCTTGGCGAGACTCGCTTCGGCACGATCGGCACCGTCGGTTCCTACACGCCGCCGAAAATGCCGGCGACAAAGTACAAAGGCGGCGGCGTGGGTACCTCCCCCACGTATTCGTACACAGCTGCGGTCATCGAAGTCGAGGTGAATTCGACGACGGGTTGGATCACCATCCCCAAGATCTGGATCGCTCACGACCTGGGACGCCAGATCAACCCCACGCTGGCGCGCGGCCAGGTGGAAGGCAGCGTCTACATGGGCCTCGGCGAGGCGCTGATGGAGGAGCAGGAGTTCCGGCGCCTGCCGAAAAAACTCTCGCACGCGCTGGTGCACAAGTTTCCGTCGATCCTCGAGTATAAGAGCCCCACTTCGCTCGACATGCCCGAGATCGTCACCGAGTTCATGGAAGAGCCGGACCCGCAGGGGCCCTTCGGGGCGAAGGAAGTCGGGCAAGGTCCGCTGCTTCCGATCATGCCCGCCCTTGCGAACGCCGTCTACGATGCCGTCGGCGTGCGAATCGACGAAGTGCCGATCACCCCGGAAAAGATTCTGAAGGCGCTGGCCGAAAAGAAGGCCGGACGCGAGCCGCGCTACGGCCCAACGCACTTTCCGGAAGTTCCCTATCCGGAAAGGCTGCGCGTTCCTCCGCCGTGGGAAGGCGGGGACGGGCGCGCCATCAACGAAGAAGTCCGGCGGGCCAAATTGCGTCCGGAGAAAGAAAAGGTACTTACCCGATGATGAGGCTGCCGCTTTTCGAGTTTCGTGCGCCGCGCACCGTGGACGAGGCCGCCCGCATTCTTGACGGCGAAGGCGCCCATGCGATGCTGCTCGCCGGCGGCACGGACTTGCTCCCGAACATGAAGAGGAGGCAACAGGTTCCGCGGACGCTGATCAGCCTCCGAAATGTCGAGGGATTGGGCGGAGTGGAATTGGGTCATTCGTCCTCGCTGCTGGGGCCGTGCCTCACGCTGACCGCGATCGCGAAGGATGGCCGCTTTCGGAATGGATGCTCCGCGCTGTGGCAGGCCGCTTCTTTGGTGGCCACCCCGCACATTCGCAACATGGCAACGCTCGGCGGAAACATTTGCCTGGACACTCGCTGCACCTACTACGACCAGAACTATGAGTGGCGAAAAGCGATCAATTTCTGCAAGAAGAAGGACGGGGAAACCTGCTGGGTGGCCACGAGCAGTCCGAAGTGCATGGCGGTTTCATCCACCGATACGGCTCCAGCGCTGATCGCTCTGGGAGCGAGCGTGCGGTTGAAGTCACGCGCGGAAGAACGCGAAGTGGCGCTGGCCGACCTTTACAACAACGACGGCATGAATTACATCACGCGCCGTCCCAACGAGATCCTGACGGAAGTGCGGCTCGGGTCGCTGGAGGGCTGGAAGAGCACGTATTGGAAGCTGCGGCGCCGCGGGTCGTTCGATTTCCCGGTGCTGTCGGTTGCTGCCGCCGCGCGAATTGCAAAGGGCGGCGTGGTCGAGGACGCCCGCATCGTGGTGGGATCGGTCGCCTCGCGTCCGCTCGTTGCTGCAGATGCCGCCAAGTCGCTGCTGGGCAAGCCACTCGACGCGCAAACGATCGAGCAGGCCGCCGCGCTGGCGGCCCGGCTGGCGAAGCCTCTGGACAATACCGATTTCGACATGAGCTGGCGCAAGAAGGTCGCCAACGCGTTCGTGACCTATGCGCTGCGGGAGCTCCGCGGAGACGATGTGCGGGCCGAGCGCATCCAGTTGGTGCGGCACGATTGGGACGCGGTCGCCTAGCCGCGATCCGCCGCTGTAATTCGCCGCGCGGTGACTTTCCGGCCATTCCTCCTTTCATGCAACCGAAGTTTTTTCGCGACGATAGCGTTCCATCAATTCAATCCTGACTCATAGCGGAGGACCGTGATGACGATCGAGAAGGTGGGAATCGTAGGATGCGGCCTGATGGGTTCGGGCATCGCTCAGGTGGCGGCGCAGGCGGGCTTTTCGGTGACGGTGCGCGAAGTGACGCCGGAGCTCGTGGACAAGGGCCTAAAGAGCATCGAGAAAAATCTGGCGCGCCAGGTCGAAAAGGGAACGATCACCGCCGAACAGCGCGACCAGATCCGCGGGCGGCTGCGCGGAACGACGAAGATCGAAGATCTGGCCGACCGCGACCTGATCATCGAAGCAATCATCGAAAACGTACCGGCCAAGAAAGAGTTGTTTGCGGCGCTGGACAAGCTCTGCGGCCCGGCGGCGATTTTCGCCACGAACACCTCTTCATGTTCCGTGACCGAG
>DATLWP010000260.1:0-6078 GCA_035576265.1 Candidatus Polarisedimenticolia bacterium | reverse complement strand
CATCGGTTCGCCCGGAAAAACGAGCGTGCCTTCGGGCATCGCCCAGACGTCGCCCGTGAAGCGAAACGTCGCCAGGTAATTGAAGAATTCCTCGCGGATGTTGCGGAACACGCGATGTTGCCGCAGATAGTCGATTTCGTCCGGCGTGAACCGGACGTTCTCGAGAAATTCGAGCGCCTGCTCCAGCCCCGCCGCCACCAGGTAATTGCGCCGCGCCGGAAGGTGCCGGACGAATAGTTCAAACGTGGCGCGCGCCTCGAAGCGCGTCTGCAGATAACCCGCCGCCATCGTCAGTTCGTATAGATCGGTGAGAAGGCCCGAGTGTTCACGCATGCGATTGGATTTTAGCGCCGACGATCTGCGCCCGCACCCGGCTTCGGCCGCGGGCGCTCGAGGTAGCGTGCATTCGTTTCCGTCGTGACGCGAGGATAGGCCGAAGAATTGAGCCGGAAGCTGCGGCCGCGGGAACGACGACCGCGCGAAAAGACAAACCCCCCAGGGCTTCCTCCCGCCGTGCGGGTCGGGACGCACCTGGGGGTTTCGCCGTGAAACTTTGCGCCAGACGGGCGCCGAACCGGCCTACTTCAATACTGCGTCTTTGAATGCCTTCGCCGCGCGCAGGCGTACCACGGTCTTCGCCTTGATCTTGATGGCTTCGCCTGTCGCGGGGTTGCGGCCCATGCGCGCCTTGCGATGCGCCTTCACAGCGCGTCCGATGCCGGGGATCACAAATTTCCCTGAGCTCTTGGCCTCTTTCACCGCGAGCTTGAACAACTCATCGAAGAAAGCCGCTACCTGCTTCTTCGAAACCGGCTTGTCGGCAGTGCTGACCTTGTCGGCCAGGTGCGCAATAATTTTGGATTTGCTCAACGGATTTGCCATCGAATTCTCTTTCCTCCTCAGGTGTAATTGCTCATTGGCCCCGGCTTCGGGGTTCCGCGTGCACTATAGCCGTCCTTCCCCGCGAACGCAAGCAAAACTGCCGGAAAACCACGGAAAAAACGCAGTTTTTGGGGGGAGCGAAGCACTCGGTGACTTCTATTGGGTGGCCAGTTGCTCGTAGAAGAGCGCCACGGCCTTGATGCCTCCAAAATAGTTTTCCAGCGAGATGTGCTCGTCCGGCGCATGCGCGTTCTCATCCGGCAACCCGAAGCCCATCAGCACGCACGGCACCTTGAACGTGTCGTGCATCTGGGTGACGAATGGGATCGAACCGCCTTCGCGGATGAAGACCGCCTTCTTTCCGAAGCCCGCCTCGAGCGCGTGGAGCGCTTTCTGGAAGATCGGATGCGTGTACGGCGCCACCCAGGGTTTTCCGGTGCTTAGCACCTCGAACTTGTGTGTCACCGTCTTCGGGAGCAGCTTGCGGATGTGCCGCTCCACCAGCTTCGCGATCTTCGCCGGATCCTGATCGGGCACCAGCCGCGTTGAGAGCTTCGCATGCGCCTTCGACGGAATCACCGTCTTGGCGCCTTCGCCGGTATATCCGCCCCAGATGCCGTTCACCTCCAGCGTCGGGCGCGCCCAGAGCTGCTCGACGATCGAAAACCCCTTTTCGCCGCACAGCGCCCGCGCTCCGACCGTCTTGCGGAATTCCTTTTCTTTCCACGGCAGGGAATTGAGCGCCTTGCGTTCTTGGCGGGAGAGCAGGGCGACGTCATCGTAGAAGCCGGGTATCGCCACATGAAGATTCCGGTCGTGCAGCTTTGCGATCAGCTCGGCCAAGATCGTCAGCGGGTTCGGCACGGCCCCGCCGAAGACTCCCGAATGGAGATCCTGCGCCGGCCCCGTGATTTCGATCTCGTAGTAATTCAGGCCCCGCAGGCCATACGTGATCGAAGGCACTCCCTTGGCCAGCATCGAAGTATCGGAGACCACGAGCGCGTCGGCCTTCAGCCGCTCGCGGTTCTGCTTCACGAAGTCCCACAGGCTGACGCTGCCGACTTCCTCCTCTCCTTCAATCATCACCTTCACGTTGATCGGCAGCTTTCCGTGCGTCCTCTGCAGGGCCTCGAGCGCCTTCAGGTGAATGTGCACCTGTCCTTTGTCGTCGGCCGTGCCGCGGCCGAAAAGGTTGCTGTCTCTCACAGTGGGCTCGAAGGCCGGCGTGGTCCAGAGCTCCAGCGGCTCGGCCGGCTGCACGTCGTAGTGCCCGTAAAACAGGATCGTCGGCTTGCCGGGCGCGCGCAGCGACTCGCCGTAGACGAGCGGGTGCATCTTCGTCGGAACAATCTCGATGTTCTCAAGCCCCGCCGCCCGCAATTTTTCCGCCACCCAGTGGGCCGCCCGCTCGATATCCGTCTTGTGTTCGCTTTTGGTGCTGACGCTCGGAATGCGCAAGAATTCCTTCAGTTCGTTCAGGTGGTCTTCCCGCTTCGATTCGATGTAGCCGATCAGATCCATGCCGGGCTCCTGCCCTCGCGGACCTCGATCGCGAGGGAGTTGACGTTGGCTCCCCATACTACGGGAGTCCGCGCGCCTCCAGCAATCCTTTTTGAACTGCTTCTTTGAGCACGCGCCGCCTTGACGCGGTTGACTCATGACCTGCCAGGTCGCACGATAGGCTCGATGATGCCCGAAGCGCAAACCAACACGGCGCGGCGCAGCTCGCGCGTTTTCACGCGGATTTCCGTGCGCGCCCAGGGGAAGGACTCGGAGGGCCACAAGTTCCGCGAAAACAGCCAAACCATCGTGATCAATGCCCACGGCGGCCTGCTCTACCTGCAACAGCCGCTCGAACTGGGCGCGGAGCTGACTCTTGCGAATCCAGCGACCGAGGAAGAGCAGGAATGCCGCATCGTCTATCTGGGCGACACTTCCGAAAAGGGCACGCGCGTCGGCGTCGAATTCCTTTCGCCTAGCCCGCATTTCTGGGGTGTGGAATTCGCCCAGCAAGATTGGGTTTCGCGTCTTCCTGTGAAGCCGGCTCACTAGCTGCTCGCTACGTTTCCTCTCGAGGTTGCCAATCCCCGCGCATCCGCATACAATCCCCCGATATCTCCAGCGCAGCCGGGTGAAATATGCCAGCAACGTCACAAAGGGTTTACGTCGGAGCGAGCGAGCGCGTGCCGGAAGGCGGCCGGCTGGTCGTCGACGTGGGGGAAAAGACCGTCGGTATCTTCCGCGTGGATGGCAGGCTCCACGCCTGGGAGAACACGTGCCCTCACCAGGGCGGACCCGTCTGCCAAGGGAAAATTATCCCTCGTGTCACTGAGGTGATCGACGAGGGCGGCGAAAGCCGCGGCTTTGCTTTCGATGAATCCAGCTTGCATATCGTCTGTCCCTGGCACGGCTTCGAATACGACATCAAGACGGGCGTGCATCCCGGCCGGCGCGCCGCTCGCTTGATTCAAGTAACGGTGGAAGAGACTGCGGATGGGATTTATGTCACCCTCTGAGGAAGCCGCCAAGTTCTCCGCTCTAATCGTCCAGCTGCGCGAGCAGATGGAACGCACGCTCCAGGCTGGCCATATGGCGCAGGTGCCGCGCGGGGACCTCGCGGCCCTGGTCAGCTGCGCGGTGAAATTTTATGCGGCTGCCGTCGAAGAGACAGAATCGGAAATGCCTGTGATTGACGCCACTGTTTCAACCACGGAAGCGATGGTCGTGGCGTGCGCCCTGATGCGCGCGCACCGCTTGAATCCCTTTGACCTGGCGCTCTGGTATTCGCGCACGGCGCCGGCTCCCCGCGGAGATGCTTCCGAAGCCTGAAGAGCCATTTCACACGAGGGTAAGACGATGGGCACAACGGAATTCGTAAATAACGCGACCGCAGCCGCCGAGCATCCGGTCCAGCAGATCACCACGCGCACCGATTCGCGCGAAATTCTCGCCAATGCTCGCCGCGATATCGCCCGCTACCACCTCGATGACTACTTCATCGTGGACGTGGACGCCCACCATGTCGAGTTCGATTCCTGGGATGAAATTCTCGACCGCCTCGAAAACCCGGTCCTGCGCCACAACGCGAAAGTGATGACGCAAGACTGGCCGCGCGCCAAACAACTCGTCTTCAGCAATCACAATGTCGGTCTGACGTTTCAGGACGTCTTCGGCCGCATTCCGCACCAGGCCGAGCTGGCCGAATATGTCCCTAAGACGGAGGAGCATCGCGATCTGACGCTCATTCGCCGCGCGATGGATTCGATGGGAATTAAGATTCAGGTCGTCTTCCCACAGCCCATGCTCGAAATGGGCCTGCATCCGGAGCCGGACATCGTCACGGCCATGACCTTTGCCTACAACCGCTGGTTCACGGAGACGATTCTTCCACGCGAGCGACGCGTAAAGACTTTGCTGAGCCTGCCCTTCCACGATCCCGACGCCTGCCTGAAAACGATCCAAGAGTTCGGCGAGACGCCCGGCGTTGTCGGCTTCATGATTACCAGTCAGCGCCGCACCGGCGTTCACAAGAACATGTACATGCGCGTCTACAAAGAGCTCGAGGAGCGCGGTCTGCCGCTCGCTTTCCACGCCGGCCCCACGTGGGGCGACTCGATGACGCAGACGATGAACCGCTTCCTCGCGGTTCATTCCATGTCGTTCGTCACCTGCAATATGACCCACGTGGCGAACTGGATCGTCAACGGCCTGCCCGAGCGCTTTCCGAAGCTGAAAGTGGTCTGGATCGAAAGCGGCCTGGCGTGGGTTCCGTTCATGATGCAGCGGCTGGACCACGAATACCTTATGCGCCAGTCCGACGCCCCGCTGCTCAAGCGGCTACCCAGCGAGTACATGCAAGAGATGTATTACACCACCCAGCCACTCGAAGTGACCATGCCCCACATGCTCGAAGCGACTTTGAAAGCCATCCATGCCGAGACCCAATTGATGTATTCCTCCGACTGGCCACACTGGGATTTCGACGTGCCCGGGCGCATCGCCGGGCTTCCCTTTCTCACCGAGCAGGCCAAGCGCAACATCCTCGGCGAGACTGCCCGCAAGATCTTTCGCCTATAGTTTCTTGGTCGCGAGCGGGCAGCCCTCGCCCCCCTTTGGGTCCTCGCTGCCGTTGTTTCTCATCACCGATCCTTCCTGCCATCAGTATTCGGTCCGGGGATTGCGGCGACTACGGAATCCGTGGCCTCGAAACGTGGTCCAAATTGCAACCGAGCACGGCGTGGTTTTCTTTGTCGTCTGGCCGCGAACGGATGCACGCGATCTGCAGAAGCTCGTCCCAGCCGGGGTCGCAGACGAAAACACTGACGGACAGCGTGCCGTCCGCCTGTTCGTCGCATTGGATGATCACTGAATCCCACATCTGCTCGAGGCCATTCTTTCGGACCCGCTGGCCGACAAACGCACATAGACCGCCGGAAGCGATCAATGAATGGCGCTGATCGGGAGGCTCGCACCGCACTGCGAACGTCTTGCTGGCGGAAGCACCCGGATTTCCCGTCGTAATCCGTCCCGTCCCTTCCCGGTCTTCGGTTGGATGGGACGGCGCGGCTCGGCTCTTGCGTTCGATAAAATCGCGCGCTTCCTTGCTAAGGTGCTCGTTGGCATCCCGATCGTTCATGTGGAGCTCCTCGATTTTGGTTTGCGGGAAGGGGAGGCGCTTTTGTATTGTATGAATACAGTGAATACAATAGGCACGAAGATAGGTCTTGTCAACGAAAATCTGTCCGCGCACCATGGTTGGCATGCCGAAACTCACAACCGGTCGAGAATTAAATGTCCCGCTCAGCTTCCGTGTTCCCCTGCGGCAGTTGCGCGAGATCGAGGAAGCCGTCCATAAAGAAGCTCGCAGGCACCGCACCGATCTTCTCGAATTCATTTGGAATTGGGCCTGGAACGAATACAAGAAGTCCGGTTCTCTGCAGGCGCTCCTAGCCGGCACGCGCACGAGGCGCTATTCGCGAAGGGTTTCCGAGGAACTTCAGGACCAGCTTTATACGGCGCTCGAGACGATCCTCGACCGAGCGCCAAGTACCGTGATCGAAGACATCGCACGAACGCTTACCCTCCGCGCGGGCAAGTATGGAAGCGACGAGTAAGCCGCTACGGCCCCGCGCTCTTACGCCGCTCCAAAGTTTTCGGGCAAACGCCATGCGCACTCCGGTGCCTCGCCGCGAGTTT
>DATLWP010000259.1:0-4233 GCA_035576265.1 Candidatus Polarisedimenticolia bacterium | reverse complement strand
CGGTGCGATGCTAAGCAGCCGCGTCTCGCGGAATTTGCGCTCGACATCGTAATCGCGCGCGAAGGAGTAGCCGCCGTAGGTGTTCATGCAAGCGTTGGCGGCTTCCCAGGAGGCCTCCGTGGCCAAAAACTTCGCCATGTTGGCCTCCGCTCCGCACTTTTCCTTCCGGTCGAACTTGGATGCGGCATCAAAGCGCATCAGGTTGGCCGCCTCGATCTGTGCGTAGGCCTTGGCAATCGGAAATTGGACGCCCTGATTCGTTCCGATCGGCTTTCCGAAGACGACTCGCTCAGACGCGTACGACGATGCCCTCTCAATGAACCAGTGGCCGTCCCCGATCGCTTCGGAAGCAACCAGAATGCGCTCCGCATTCCACCCGTCAATGATGTAACGGAACCCCTTCCCTTCCTCACCGATCAGGCTCGAGGCGGGAATTTCCACGTCCTCGAAGAACATGGTGGTTGTATGGTGATTCACCATCAGATCGAGCGGCCGAATTTCCATGCCCTTCTTGACCTCTCGCATATCCACGACGAACACCGAAATTCCCTGCGTCTTATCCTTCACGTCGGCGTAAGGCGTCGTGCGCGCGAGCAGTAGCATCAAGTCGGATTGTTTCGCGCGGGAGATGAAGATTTTCTGCCCATTCACGATGTACTTATCGCCCTTGCGCTCCGCCCGCGTCTCGATCCTTGTCGTTTCGGATCCGGCGTTCGGCTCGGTCACGGCAAACGTCTGAAGCCGCAGCTTGCCCTCAGCAATCTCCGGGAGATAGAGCTTCTTCTGCGCGTCGCTGCCGTGGCGCAGAAGCGTGCCCATCGTGTACATCTGCGCGTGGCACGCGCCGGACGCTCCCCCGGAGTGGTTGATTTCCTCGAGAATGACGCCCGCCTCGGTGATGCCGAGTCCCGAGCCGCCATATTCTTCCGGAATCAGCGCGGCCAGGTACCCGCTTTCCGTGAGCGCCTTCACGAAATCATCGGGATAGGCTTCCTTCTTGTCCACTTCGCGCCAATACGTGTCCGGAAAATCCTTACACAGCGCGCGGACATTCTCTCGAATGGATTGAAGGTCTTCTGCTGTCGGTGCCATTTCGTGTCCTCCGTGTTCGCGAAGCCGTCGTCCGGCGTTAATCAAGCCACATCAGCTTGGCCGGGTTGTCCTTGAGCATCTGGTAGAAATAATCCTCGGCATTGAGCTGCCGGACCCGCTCGACGGTCAACACGCGTCCGACCAGAAGCTGTCGTGCCGCTTCTCCATCCGCTGCAAAATCGCACACGAATCATCTCCCTGTATGTAATGCGTCTATGATTTGCCCCAAGCTTCCACGAACCGGCGGGCATCCTCGATGACCGGCTCCGTCACAGGAACGTAGGGAACAATCATTCGAGTGACACCAGCCTCCACGAAGGGCTTCAGCCGGTCTTTAATTTCCTGGATGGAGGTCGCCGGGATCACAGGCAACTTGTCCATGTAGGCATCCGTAATCTGTGCGCTGGCCGCTTTGAAACCACCCGTCTTGAAGGCTTCCTGGACGGCATTGACCTCGGGCTCGAACCCGGAGGCCCTGAGCATGTCTTTGTAATGGTCGGCGATATTATAGAACGTGAGCACCTGCCGCAGACGCGACCGGGCCATGGCGCGATCCGGATGCAGCGACACCCGGACCTTGGCAATAACGTCAATCTTGCTCGGATCACGTCCCGCCTCGACAGCACCAGCGCGGACGCGGTCCGCGATGTCGCGAATCTTGGCCGGCGTGGCCATATTGATGAAGACTCCATCTGAAATCTTCCCAACCAGCCGCGTCATCTGCGGGCCCAATCCCGCGAGGTAGATGGGAAAGGTCGGGTGAGATGGCTTCCAAGAAAGCTGAAAGCGCTGGCCTGTGGAGTAAATCTCTCCCTGATATTCCACGCGTTCGCCCGCGGCGGTCTTGCGAACGATCTCGATGTATTCCGTGGCGCGACGGAGAGGGCGATCAAACGTGCCGCCGTGCCACGCGGCGATCGTTTTGTTCGCTACTCCAAGACCCAGGAGGAGCCTCCCGCCGGACAGGTCCTGCAGCGTGGCGGACTGGATTCCAAGCGTTACGGCGCTGCGCCCGTAGATGTGATAGATCGCCGTCCCGACTTTGAGCGTGCGAGTGCGCGCGGCGATGCCAGAAAGCAGGATTAGAGGATCTGTACTGTTCGATTCCCCTTTCCAGAAGGCACCAAAGCCGGCTTGTTCGATGGCGGGCGACAGTTCAACGATACCGTCCACGGGATAATGTGCGGCCGAGTTCAGCTCGATGTCATAGACCACGGTCGTTCCTCGCTTTCGTTACGATTGCGGGCCGATACGGCCGCTCGCTCACTTCAAATGCACGCCTTTCGGATCGATCTCCTCTCGCAAGAGGCGCAACTCCTCGGCGGTCGGGAGCGGCGTCGCGGGGACCTCTTTCGGAATCTGCAACGCAAACCCCGTATTCTCGATCACCTCTTCCAGTCGAGTTCCGGGATGCAGCGAGACGAGGCAAGCCGAGTGAGTGTTGGGATCGAATCCAAGCACAGCCATGTCGGTGATCACACGGTGGGGCCCACCGCCGCGCAATGCCAACTCGTTTCGGCTGTGTCCCCCTACAAAGCCCGGGCTCGTCAGATGAGCGACGGCCATCGGAAGTTTTCGCTTCTCGTGCCGCATGATGACGATCACGCGCTTGGCAAGTGACGCCACATCGTTTCCGCCGGCGCTGCCGTTTACATAGCGGACTTTCCCGGCATCCTGCTTCAAGAGAGTCGTGTTGATACTGCCGTAGCGGTCTACTTCGAGGGCGCCCAAGAAGCCTACGTCAACGACCCCCCTGTGCAGATTCATGCCCATTACATCGAGATAGCTGCTCCAACATGTGGAACGATAAAATATCCGGGAATCGCCCAATCCGACCGGCGTGTCTTTCGGGATTGGGTTCATCACGCCAACCTCGAGCAGAGCTGATAATCCCGGTGCATGCGTCCGTTTGGCAAGCACGGTAGCTATTTCGGGCAATCCGAGGCCTACAATGACCACCTCGCCGTCGTGGAGCTCTCTCGCTCCGGCGGCCGCCATAATCTCGGTTGCGCGGACATTTGCCACTGTACTGTTGCGCTTCATCTCTTCAGTCGGTGACATTGCACTGACCCTGTTCTTTTCGGCAGCCAAGTCGCCCGGTCAATAACCCGAGACCGGATCTGCCCTCAATTCTTCCATCCTCCGCAGACCTCCCAGCTTGTCCAAGTACTCCCAGTGGTCGCGGCAACCCAAAACGAATTTCTCCAAATACTCCTTGACGCGTCCCGGTTCCTTCGCGTGATTCACGTACATCCGCAAATGATCCGCATCGTAATCGTACCGGCCGAAAACGGCGGTTGGAAACGCTCCGAAGGGCTGGTGGATGACGGCCTCCACGCGGTGTCCCGGAATTATCGTCCGCTCTGGAGAGCGCTGGATATACTCAGTAGGAACAATCTCTTCCGCCACGACAATCACGCGGCGCCCCGCCTTGGCCTCTTCCTCGTTCTCCCAGCGCGGCCCATCGATGCGGCAATTGCCCTCAGGGTCCGCGACCTGTACATGGACCAGCGAGACGTCCGGTGTAAGAGCCCTCAACAGGACATATTCCTCCCCAGTGAAGGGACACTTTGATCGCTTCACGTCACCCGCAGCGGGTCCCGCTTCTAGCCGTTCGAGAACCTCGGAAGCCAGTAACGACTTGATAGGAATAAAGGAGAGGCCCAGTGCTCCGGCAAGATAGCGAAAGCAGATGGACAGGCTGGTGTAGTCTTCGCAGCGAAGCGACTTCGATTCCCGTGCGCGGTTCACACAGTGAGCCGGTCCGAACCGGTCGAGCGATCCCCCGCCCATGATCAGGCGGCTCACTAGGCCAGCGCCGACCAGCAAGTCCGTATCGAGTCCTATAATTCCCTGGGAGATCGTCAGATCGCGCTTCTGCTGGCGGATCAATTCGTGGACAACCGTAATCACGCACCGCGCAATCGCGAATCCGCCCAGCGCAATATGGGCGCCTGAGGGAATCGTCTTAACAACTTCCGAGACCGACTTGACCTTGTTCGCCATACCTGAGGTACCCAATGGATGTGTCAGCGCGGTGCAATTCAGAATCTATAGAGCACTGCGACGTGGTTGAGCCTATCAAGATGCGAGATAAATTGTCAATGACAAATTAACGATATTCTCGATTAGCGATAATTC
>DATLWP010000258.1:0-3635 GCA_035576265.1 Candidatus Polarisedimenticolia bacterium | reverse complement strand
CGCCCGAAACGCTACCTTCGGGTTGTTCTTCGCCAGCACCTTCGTGATCGCCGCCGTCAGCGTCGTCTTCCCGTGGTCGATGTGCCCGATCGTCCCCACGTTCACGTGCGGCTTGACTCGCTCGAATTTCTCCTTCGCCATCGCGCATCACCCTCTCATCAAGACTTCGCGGCCGTTGCCGCGCTCACTCTCGTCAATCCGACTGCGTGCTGCCGGTCTTCCCGTTCGTCCCGCCGCTTCCAAGCTTCGTTATCGGGCCGATGGAGCGGGGGACGGGATTCGAACCCGCGACCATCTGCTTGGAAGGCAGAGACTCTACCCCTGAGTTACCCCCGCTCGTTCCGAACCGCGCTTCACAGCGCTACTTGCAAGCTGGAGCCTGGGACCGGGATTGAACCGGTGACCTCGTCCTTACCAAGGACGCGCTCTACCAACTGAGCTACCCAGGCCCGAACCGGTTGTCTCCCCGTTTTCTCTCCTTGTCTTCCGTCGAAAGCGCCGCCGGGGTCGCCTCGCTTTCAAACTTTCTCCAAAAGCCGATTCCGAGTTCGTCACCGAGCCCCCGGACCCTGCGGGTCGCAAGGGACGCTGGTGGACGGGGGAGGATTCGAACCTCCGTAGCCCGCAAGGAGCGGCAGATTTACAGTCTGCTGGTTTTAGCCACTCACCCACCCGTCCCGCGAATCTGTCCGGGACACAACGATCCGACTCGACGAACGCGCACAAAACAGAACCGGATTGCTGTTCGGAGTACTTGGCAATGCAGAAAGGGCTCGTGCCCAGAGACACCAGCCCTGACTCTTTTGTAGCGAGGAATCCGTCCCTATCTGTTCCTACAAGAATTCCGGTCCCTCAAAACTCAGCTGGCGGAGGGATTTGAACCCCCGACCCTCTGATTACAAATCAGATGCTCTACCAACTGAGCTACGCCAGCCCAGCGCAAACCGGGCAAAGTTATCACACAGGCAATCAAATTGCAAGCAGCTTCCCTGCCCCGGCAAGGCGATTGCCAACATCCCGACCATTTCCCGCAACTCCCGCTTCCAGAGTACCTATTGTACAGCGGATTCGCCGAATTGGCTATCGTCAAGAGCCACGTTGTGGAGCACCTCGTTGATCTTGATCGTAAGCGTGGTTTCGCCGGTGGTCTCGTGAATGACAAAGGGCAGCTTCACTCCGTCCACCTGGCGATACTCTCCGTAATCCACGCGCTGCTCCATGATGCCCTCCGCGTCGTGGCGCCTGCTCATGACTCGAAGCCGAAGGCCGGTTTGCGAGTCGAAATAGAATCTATCCGGCGTGCCGCCTTCCGGCAGGGCTGCTTCCACCACATACGCGCGCCGGCCGCCGATATTCTCGGTGCCGATCACCGTTAACTTGCCGTAGAGCCTGTGCATGTCGAGGCCATGATAAAAATCGGCATCGCGGCGGGCCTCGGCAAGTTCTGCGCCGCTCTGCTCACGCAGGCCGTGCTCTGGATCATCGGTCCACCCGACTCTCCCGTCGAATCCTTGCCGAAAAGACGCTCCCGCCATCGTGATCACAGCGAGGACTCGATCTGGCGCTTTCTCGCGGATCTCGATCTTGCCGGACAGATTCAGCGACGGCGCGTCGATCGTCCCGGTAGTAATCCTCGAAGTCAGCTTCTGCCAGGCGGCGCGTCCGCCGGTCGCTTCGACGTAGCGTTCGAGTACTTGATCAGCGGTGGGCGTAGCGCCCGCAGCCTTCGGTGTTGGGGCGGCAGTGCCCTGCGCGAATGATTGGCCGCTGACAGAAAAGCTCAACGCCAGCGCAACGCATGCTCCAACCGTAAATTGCTTGAGGGCCAATCGTGCACTCCTGTTTGTGTCTGAGCCGCGTCGGCGCGATCCAAATCCGCTTCGGTTCACGCCCAACATACGAAGCGGTGCGCGCGTTCCGGGTTGCCCCCACGAGATATCGAGACAGTTCTCCGACATTGGGTTACGTTTTTCGGTGCGCAAACACGCGCCGGCACATTACACTAACTCGAGGGAGGTGCGCCGCCACCCATTATGCCCATGACTGCTGGAAAGCGCGCCCTCATCGCGATTGCGGCTCTCGTGTGCTTGGCCGCAGCTGGCGCCGGCTTTTATGCGTACCGCTCGAGCCATTCGTTCGCCGTGACGAGCTCCGGATCCGCCCCCGACATTTTGAGCCAGCTCCCGCCGGATGCTCCCGCGATTGCGTATGTAGACCTCGCGGCGCTGCGCCGGCTGCAGAATTCGCCGCTGGCGGCAGTGCTGGGCCTCGCCAAGCCCGGTCCGGCTGGAGACCGTGAATACGAAGCGTTCGTCCGCGATACGGGCTTCGACTATACACGCGATCTCGATCGCGTGGCGATCGCCTTCTGGCCGGCGAATCTTTCGACGCGTTCCGGCGAACTCGATGAGAACCGCGTGATGGCGATTGCCAGCGGGCGCTTCGACGAAAAGAGGATCGAGTCCTACGCGCTGCGCTCCGGAAAAATGGTCAAGCGAGGAACGCAGTCGATCTACGACGTGCCGGGCAATCCGCCCGTGGCGTTCGAATTTCTCTCTCCTGCGCGGATTGCGCTGGCAAGCGGCAAGGACGCCGACGGTCTCCTGAACATTTCGAATTCTCCGGCGCGCGATCCGGCCATGCAAAAGCGCATCACGCGCGTGGCGGGCGCGCCGATCTTCGCCGTCGCACGAACCGACAATCTGCCGAACGGCTTCTACGCCAATTTTCGAAACTCGCCACAGCTCGAGCGCCTCGTGCGCAGCGTCCGAGGACTCACGCTCGCGGGACAACCCGGTGCCAACGAGATCAAGACGGCACTCGACGCCGAGTGCGATTCGATGAAAAACGCCATCGAAATCGCCACGCTTCTGGACGGGTTCCGCATGATCGGCTCGATGGCCCTTGCCGATCCAAAAACGCGGAGCCAGTTGACCGGCGAGCAAGTCGCGTTTCTCAACGCGCTCGTCAGCCAGGCCGAGGTAAGCCATCACGACCACTGGGTGCGCCTCAGCCTCGACATCACTCCTGCCATGCTCTCTCAACGCGCTTCCGGTCGGTGATCGGCACACGTTTCATCGTCTCTTACTGACGCCTCAACGCGGGGGCACTCCCGCCTGTGCTCGAGACCGGGGAACACCTGTGCCACGAGAACGGACCTCTGGCACCGAGCGAAGTGCGTGCTCGATTTCGGTTGATTCCTCACTTGAGGTGTGCAAAAGATGAGCCGCTTTATACGCGGCGCTTCGCGAATGAGTCAGCTTAGCGGCAGAGCCGATAAGTTCATTCGAAATCATTCTATTTCTTCCACAGCGCGACACGTCCGGCGTGCCGCATGGACGCGCTGATGGTGCATTAAAGAGGGCCAAATATCCATGAGCCAAAAGACTTATACAGGCGATTCGATCCGGCTGATGATCAAGGGATTGGTCACGGCTGCCACGCCGGTTCCGTACGGCACGAAAGTCGAGGGCGTCTACTTCGACGGGCGAAGCGTTAGAATTTCGCCACTGGCACTAAGCATCATCAACCCTATTGCTTTTCACGGCGTCCTCCGTTACAACTGAGCCGCGGAACAAGGCCGCAGATACACAGCCACCCAATTTTCTCACCGGAGCCCAGCCCATGGGCCGAGC
>DATLWP010000257.1:0-3910 GCA_035576265.1 Candidatus Polarisedimenticolia bacterium | reverse complement strand
GCCGGCCGCGGACGAGATCAATGTAATCGGCTGCACGGTGGAAGAAGCTACCGCCCGCGTGGACAAATTTCTCGACGAGGCCGCGCTGGCCGGCAAGCTGAGCGTACGCATCATTCATGGTTACGGCACCGGCGCGCTGCGACGCGGCCTAGCCGCATTCTTGTCCGAGCATCCGCTGGTTGAGAGAATTCACGCGGAAGCCGCCGATCGCGGCGGCGAGGCAGTCACGGTGGCTGAGTTGCAAAGTTAGGTTCCGAATGCTAAACGTGCTATTTCCAAGCCATGGCTGAGGCCGGATCATTCGCGGAGAAGGTGAAGCAGCAGGCGGACATCGTCCGCGTGATCGGGGAATACGTCCGCCTGAAGAAGACAGGGCAAAATTTCACCGGCCTGTGTCCGTTCCACCAGGAAAAGACGCCGTCGTTTGCCGTGCATCCGGTGCGGCAGATTTATCACTGCTTCGGCTGCGGCGCGGGCGGCGACGTTTTCAAGTTCGTGATGGAGCTGGACAAGTGCGCGTTTCCGGAGGCGGTGCGCACCGTCGCCGAGAAGTGCGGCATTCCGATTCCGAGGCCGCGCGAACGGTCGCCGGAAGAGCGCCGCGAGAATCAACAGCGGACGGCGCTCGTCGAGATGCACCGCGAGGCGGCAGCGTTCTTTGCGCGGCAGCTCCAGCAAAGTGCGGAAGGCAAGGTCGCGACCGCGTATCTCGAAGATCGAGGCTTGAACCGCGAGGCGCTCACCCGCTTCGGTTTGGGATTCGCGCCGTCGTCCGGCGACGCGCTGCTGCGCCATTTGAAATCGAAATATCCCGAAAAGCTGCTCGAAATTTCGGGCCTTTTCTCGCGCGACCAGAGCGGGAGGCTCTACGACCGTTTCCGCCGCCGCATCATGTTTCCGATCGCGAACGAGGCCGGGAAAGTGATCGCGTTCGGCGGGCGCGCCACAGGCGACGAAATGCCAAAGTACATGAACTCGCCCGAAACGCCGATCTACTCGAAGAGCAACGTGCTGTATCACCTCGATCGCGCGAAGGAAGCTCTCCGGCAGAACGATTTCGCCATTCTCGTCGAAGGCTACATGGATGCGATCGCGGTGGCGCGCGCCGGAATTACGAACGTAGTGGCGAGCTGCGGGACGAGCCTGGCCGAGCCGCAGATCAAGCTGCTCGGGCGTTTCACTCGGCGCGTGGTCGTGAATTACGATCCGGACACCGCGGGACAGGCGGCAACCGAACGGTCGCTTGCGCTGCTGCTCGAAAAGGAGTTCGACGTGCGCGTGCTGGCGCTGCCGGGAGGCGCCGATCCAGACAAGTTTCTGAAGGAGCAGGGCGCGGACGCCTACAAGAAATTGCTGGCGCAGGCGCCGCCGTATCTCGATTATCTCATCGGGCGGGCGCGGCAGATGGACCGGTCGACTGCGGCCGGAAAACTCGCCGCGCTCAATTTCCTGATGCCCTACGTGCAGCGGTTGCCGAACCGGCTGCTGCGTTCCGAGTGGGCCACGCGGATCGCTTCCGAACTGCGCGTGGACGAGCCCGTCCTGCGCGAAGCGCTGCGCCGCGCTGCTGCCGAGCGCCGCGGCGAAGTGAAACCGAAAGCGGAGCTGCTCGCGCCGCCTATCCGGCCTGCGGAGCGCCGCCTGATGCAGATGCTCGTCGAGGCCGAGGGATTTCGCGAAAAGCTAGCGAGCGAGATTGCGGCGGGCGGCCTGCATCGGGGGCTCGAGACGGAGCGAATCTTCGAGGTTCTCGTCTCGGTCACTTCCAGAGGCGAAAGGCCCGAGGCGGCCGCGCTCGCCGCGGTCCTCGAAGAGAGGGACCGCCGCGTGTTGTTCGAGGTGCTTTTCGAGTCGTCCGCCGAATCCACCTGGGAAGAAGCTGAAAGCTGTCTGGGAGTTCTGCGCAGCCGCTATCTCGAGCAGGAGCTCGCCGAACTGCAGAAGAAGATCGAGGCCCAGGCAGCACCCGAGGAATTGACCCGCTTGCTGGTCCGGCGGCTTGAGCTGCAGAAGATGCTGGCGCGCCGCTGACATGCCCGAGAAAGTCCCATCCATAGTGATTGTAGGCCGGCCCAACGTGGGGAAGTCCACGCTGTTTAACCGCCTGACGGGCACGCGCCGGGCGATCGTCACGAACGAGCCCGGCATCACGCGCGACCGCATCCACGGCATGGCACACTGGGAGGGCCGCGTATTCGAGGTCGTCGATACCGGCGGGATCGTGCCCGAGGAGAAAGCCGGCATCCCCGGCGAAATTTTGCGGCAAGCGCGCGTGGCCATCGAGAGCGCGGCGCGCGTCGTGCAAGTGGTGGACGGTCGCGCGGGACCGCTGCCGATCGATGCTGAGCTCGCCCAACTGCTGCGCCGCGCGGGCAAGCCGCCCGTGCTGGCCGTGAACAAAGTGGACTCGCCGAAGCAGGCGGAGCTGGCCGCGCAATTCTACGAACTCGGAGACGAGGTTTTTCCGATCTCAGCGGAGCACGGCTATGGAGTGGACGCGCTGCTCGACGCCGTCACAAAGGACTTCCCGCGCGGCGAAGCGATCGAAGCCGAGCCGGATATCAACGTCGCCATCATCGGCCGGCCGAACGTGGGGAAGTCCACGCTCTTGAACCAGCTCGTCGGCGCGGAACGCGCCATCGTTTCCGCCGAGCCCGGCACGACGCGCGACATGGTGGATACGGTCGTCGAGCGGCACGGCAAAAGCTACCGCTTTCTCGACACCGCCGGAATCCGCCGCAAAAGCAAGACAAAACTCGTCGCCGAAAAATTGAGCGTGATCATGGCGCGGCGGCACCTCGAGCGCGCGGATGTGGCCTTGCTCGTGGCCGACGCTTCGGTCGGGGTCACCTCGCACGACGCCACCATCGCGAGCTATGCCGAGCAGTCCGGCCGGTCCGTGATCATCGTGATGAACAAATGGGATCTTGCGCTTGAGGCGGCGCGAGCGAAGGCGGCGGCGAGAAAAGCGTCAGCGGGAAAGAGCGAAGGCGTGAGCGCGAGCAAGCTGCTTTCAGACTACGAGCCGATGGTCCGGGAGAGATTCAAGTTTTTGGCATACGCGCCCGTCGTTTTTCTTTCGGCGCTCACAGGCGAGCGCGTGGAAAAGCTCTACACGCTGATCCATCGCGTGGCGGAAGCGCGCAATCGGCGGATTTCCACGGGCGAGCTCAATCGCTGGCTCGCGAGCGTGGATCTCGAGCGCGGCACCACGCCCGCCAGCCGCAAAGTGAAAATCTTCTACATCACGCAGGCCACGACGGCGCCACCAACCTTCGTGCTGTTCACGAATCAGACCAAGCCGCTCCATTTCAGCTATCAGCGCTTCCTGGAAAACCGCCTGCGCGCCGCCTTCGATTTCACCGGCACGCCGATTCGCTTCACGCAACGCCTGAAAAAGCGCGAATCGCGACGCGGCGAAAGGCGCGACTCCGAGCCATAGAGCCAGGCAGTCCTCCGGAATATGGGAGGGGTTGACATGGCCGGAAAACGGCCTAGGATACAGACAAGCCATGGCCAGTGCGGTGCAACCAGCGCGAGAAATCCCGGAAAAGAGCCTTTTCCGCATCGGCGAAGTGAGCCGACTGACGGCGACGAAAGCGTTCGTGCTGCGCTACTGGGAGTCCGAGTTCCCGACGCTGCAGCCGGTGAAAAGCCCCAGCGGCCATCGGCTCTACCGCCGCGAGGACATCGAGGCCGTCTTCGAAATCAAGCGGTTGCTCTACGAAGAAGGTTTTACGATCGCTGGCGCGCGCAAGCACCTCGCGGAGCAAGGCGGCGCCAACGGCCATGCGGCAGGCGCTGCCGTTGCGTCCCATCAGGGAAGCAGGGCCGCGGCGGCGCCCGCGAAGCACGAGCCCGCGTCTCGCGCGCATCGGAAATTCCTGCTCGATCTGCACGAAGAGCTTCT
>DATLWP010000256.1:0-3442 GCA_035576265.1 Candidatus Polarisedimenticolia bacterium | reverse complement strand
TGGCGACCTTTTCTGTTCATTCACCCGCGTAGTTCCGCGCGGGGAGATATCGCTGCGCGCAATAAAGCGAAGACGCAGAGTCTTGTAAAGAGGCAGGGGGGAAGCGTGCCGACGTTCTCACAACTGGTGCGATATGGCCGTGAGCAGATTCGGACGAAGACGAAATCGCCCGCGCTCGAGGGTTGCCCGGAGAAGCGAGGCGTGTGCGTTCGTGTCTATACGCAGACGCCCAAGAAGCCGAACTCGGCTCTGCGGAAAGTGGCGCGTGCGCGGCTGACGAACAGCGCCGAGGTGACCACGTACATCCCTGGGATCGGCCACAATCTGCAGGAGCACTCGATCGTGCTCGTGCGCGGCGGCCGCGTGAAGGATCTGCCCGGCGTCCGCTATCACATTGTCCGGGGCACTCTCGACGCAGCGGGAGTCGAGAATCGAAAGCAGGCGCGCTCGAAATACGGCGCCAAGCGGCCCAAGGCCGCCCAGAAGTAGGAGAGCGGAACGATGCCACGCAAAGGCTGGGTTCTTCGACGCAAGATACCGGGTGACGCAGTATACGGCAGCGACCTGGTGCAGAAGTTCATCTCGAGCATGATGTATGACGGCAAGCGCTCCACCGCGCAGACCATTTTCTACAAGGCCATGGACCAGGTGGCGAAGAAGACGAACGACGATGCGTTCAAGCTGTTCAAAAAGGCCGTCGAAAATTGCAAGCCCGTGCTGGAAGTGAAGACGCGGCGCGTGGGCGGTGCCAACTACCAGGTGCCGGTCGAGGTGAATCCGTTTCGCAAGCAGTCGCTCGCGATCCACTGGCTCGTGCTCTACGCGCGCACGCGCTCGGGGAAATCAATGACGGACAAGCTGGCCGAGGAGATTATCGACGCGGCGAACGGGCGAGGCGGAGCAGTGAAGAAGAAGGAGGACGTGCACCGCATGGCGGAGGCCAACAAGGCCTTTGCGCATTATCGGTGGTAGCGACGACCGGATACGTACGATGGCACGGCAAATCCAACTCGAACAAACGCGCAACATCGGCATTATGGCGCACATCGATGCGGGAAAGACGACCTGCACCGAACGCATCCTCTTCTACACGGGTGTGACCTACAAGATTGGCGAGGTGCACGAAGGCACCACGGTGATGGACTGGATGGAGCAGGAGCGCGAGCGCGGCATCACGATCACTTCGGCCGCGACCACGGCCTCCTGGAAGCGGTTCGACAGGAACTACCGCATCAATATCATCGACACGCCGGGCCACGTGGATTTCACGGTGGAAGTCGAGCGGTCGCTCCGCGTGCTCGACGGCGCGGTTGCCGTATTCGACGCGGTGGCAGGCGTACAGCCGCAGTCGGAGACGGTGTGGCGGCAGGCGGACAAGTACCGCGTGCCGCGGATCGCGTTTATCAATAAGATGGACCGCATCGGCGCTGATTTCGACCACGCGGTACGCACGATGCGCCAGCGCCTCTCGGCCCACCCGGTTCCCCTCCAGTTTCCCATCGGCAAAGAAGACAATTTCGTTGGTGTAATCGATTTCATCGAAGAGCGCGCGATCGTCTGGAAAGACGAGACGCTCGGCTCGGAGTACGAGGTTCTGCCGCTCGAAAAGCTGTGGGATGCCGCATATCTCAAGACGCGGCCCGCGCTCGAGACGGCCGTGAAGGCTTCGGCGCTCAGCCCCGAGTTTTACAAGGAGCATCGCGAGAAGGTTGTCGAATACATTGCCGAGCACGACGACGCCATTCTCACGAAGTATTTGGAGCAACACACGCTCGAGCCCGC
Organism: Candidatus Polarisedimenticolia bacterium; assembly: GCA_035576265.1. Classification (GTDB taxonomy): domain Bacteria; phylum Acidobacteriota; class Terriglobia; order Acidiferrales; family UBA7541; genus Palsa-295. The sequence continues at coordinate 1,660 of DATLWP010000256.1, read as the reverse complement.
CGAACTGCGCGCGTCGTTGCGTCGTTCGACGATCGCCTTGAAGCTCGTGCCGGTGGTGGCCGGAGCGGCCTTCAAGAACAAGGGCATTCAGCCTTTGCTCGACGCAATCGTGGATTATCTGCCTTCGCCATTGGATGTGCCGCCGGTTGAGGGCATGACGCCGGATGGAGCCGAGCCCGAACTTCGACGCGCGGCGGACGATCAGCCCTTTGCCGCGCTGGCGTTCAAAATCATGACCGACCCCTACGTCGGCCATCTCACTTATATTCGTGTCTACTCGGGCGTGCTGAAGACCGGGCAGTCCGTGTACAACTCAACGAAGAAGAGCCGCGAGCGCATCGGGCGGCTCTTGCGCATGCACGCAAACAAGCGCGAGGAAATCGACGCGATCGAAGCGGGCGATATCGCGGCCTGCGTGGGGTTGAAAAACGTGACCACGGGCGACACGCTCTGTAGCGAAGAGAAGCCCATCGTATTGGAATCCATCGAATTTCCCGCCCCGGTAATTTCGGTTGCGATCGAACCCAAGACCAAAGCCGACCAGGAAAAGATGGGCACTGCGCTCGGGAAATTGGCCCAGGAAGACCCCACGTTCCGCGTTCACACCGACCACGACACGGGGCAGACGCTGATTTCCGGGATGGGCGAGCTGCATCTTGAAATCATCGTGGACCGCATGCTGCGCGAATTCAACGTGCAAGCCAACGTCGGTCGTCCGCAGGTCGCTTACCGCGAGACGATTCTGAAAGTCGCGGAGGCCGAGGGAAAATACATCCGCCAGACAGGCGGGCGCGGCCAGTACGGCCACGTAAAGCTCAGTGTGCAGCCGCTGCCAAGCGCGGACCACGAGGACATGCACGAGATGTCTACGGATGTGCTCGACGAACTCGCCAAGCAAGTGGCCGGCAAAGGCGGCAAGTGGCGGTTCGATAAGGAGCACCGCCTGCTGTTTATCGACAAGCTCGTCGGCGGGGCAATCCCGAAAGAATTCGTTCCCGCGATCGAAAATGGCATCAAAGAGGCGATGGAAACCGGTGTCCTGGCAGGCTATGAAATGGTGGACATCGCCGTCGTCGTCCTCGACGGCAGCTACCATGAAGTGGACAGCTCGGAAATGGCGTACAAGATTGCAGGTTCCATGGCCTTCAAGGAAGCCTGCCATCGAGCGAATCCGAAGCTGCTCGAGCCGATTATGCGCGTGGAAGTGGTGGTTCCCGAAGAGTATATGGGGCCGGTGATTGCGGACCTGAACTCCCGGCGCGGGCAATTACAGGGCCGTGAATCGCGCGCCGGAAGCGAAATCATCAACGTGCAGGTTCCGCTGGCCGAGATGTTCGGCTATGCAACTGAAATTCGCAGCCGCACGCAAGGGCGCGGGAGCTTCACGATGCATTTTTCGCACTACCAGCAAGCGCCGGCGAACGTCGCCGAAGAGGTCATCGGCCGGACGACCGGCAGGGCCGTGAGATCTTGATTTTGAGATTGCGCAGAGCACGCTGAGGCAGAGGAGCCGACACACATGGCGAAGGAGAAATTCGAGCGAGTCAAGCCGCACGTGAACGTGGGGACGATCGGGCACATCGACCACGGGAAGACGACGCTGACGGCGGCGATCACGAAGGTGCTGGCGAAGAACAACCCGAAGGTAGCGTTTCGGGCG
>DATLWP010000255.1:0-7531 GCA_035576265.1 Candidatus Polarisedimenticolia bacterium | reverse complement strand
CGATGCGATAGCGATGAAAACGTTCGGCCGAGCGACTGTGGAAGAGCGCGAGCATCGCCCCTCCGGGCCGCAGAATATTGAAGACCCGTTCCATCAGGCGCGGCACTACCCCCGCGTCGAAATAGTCCAAGAGGTCCCACGCCAGGATGCCGTGAAAGCTCTCCTCAGGATATTGCAACGCGTTCTCTAAGAACTTGTCGGCGAGCATCGCCTGAGAAACCTTCCCTCCTTCGGTTCCGACGGGAGCCATGCGCAGTCGTTCTTCCTCGTCCGTAAGAAAATCCTTCCAGTTCCTCAGGAGGTCTTCGGTGGAAACGCGAAAGCCCTTATCCACAAAGAAACTTACGGTGGACTGCCAGACCGGGCCAAGATCGAGGACGCGCCCCTTCGACGCATCATTGATGAGCCACAAGAATTCCTTCAGGCTGTTCGATATTCGAATGTTGGCGGAGGAACTCACCGAAGGGCTGGGCCCTGGTTTCGCCGGCGCGGGTGCGGGCGCCGCGGCGCTGGGACGTGGCTTGTTCATCCAGTTCACGGAGGCGCTTACTCTCTCTCGGCGTGTGCGGAGACCGGGTGGAGGTCGCCCGCATCCTTCGCGGGCTCCACTGCAGGCGGGGCGCTCGGAGCGGCAACGCGGGTTACTTCCACCTTTCCGCGAAATTGCGCGCCATCATCGATCCCGACGCGCGGCGCGATGATTGTTCCCTGTAGTCGACCCGTCGCTCCCAGGCGTACGCACTCGCTTGCCTTCAGATTTCCCTGTACTACGCCCTCGACGAAGATTTCGCGGGCCTCGATATCGGCCTGCACGCGGCCATTAGGCCCGACGGTCACGCGCGTCTCCGCCAGACGAATCTTTCCCTGCGCGTCGCCATCAATGTACAAGTCGGAATTCCCTGAAAATTCTCCGCGAATTCTCAGCCCCGAGCCAATCTTGGACGCACCGGAGGCGCTTGCCTGGGGAGCCGTCTGCGTCGCTGGAGCGGGAAAAGCCGGGGCAAGGGACGTGACCTGCGGAGTTTCCTGTGGTTTTGCCGAAACTTTAGCGGGCGCGGCCGGAGCCGGCGAAGACGGATTGACCTCACTGGATTTGCGCCACATGAAAACCTCCCCCCGGAGGGTACCTCGACGTTGGGCCGGCTTGCAGGCATCCTCTACGGATAACGAAATATAGTATAGCGTCAACTAGGTGTAAACGGTCAGTGTACCCGCATGATACAACCAGGCAACAGCAGGCAGCGCGCGATGAATCGAGGCGGAATCAGACGTGTGGATATCGGTGTGGCGCAGTTCCCAAAGCGCCACAAACATGCCCACGAATTCGTGAGCGAAGAGCTGCACACCTTTGCGGGTGCGCCACCAGCTGTCCGGATCGTATTCCGAGTCTGGCGCAGACACGACGCGGAGCGTGGTGCCGGGCGGAAACGTGTGCTCGCAGATGTAGAGCGAGCGGCGCGTGTGGTAACTCGACGTGACCAGAAGTATCCGTTTCCACCCTCGGGTCGCGATGAACTGGCTGATAACCAGGGCCTCTTCCCGAGTGCTCGCCGCACGATGCGCGAGGCGGACCACGGCGCTCGCGGGCACGCCACGGTCAACGAGGTCGTGCTCCTCGAGTTCGGCGATGCTCGCGTAGGGGCGCAGGTACCGGCCGCTGGCGATGATCCGCGGCGCCCACCCGGCCTTGAAGAGCTGGGCGGCCCGCGCGGCGCGGTCGCCGTAGTAATTGTCGTCACCCAGAATCACGATGGCGTCAGCCGCGACTGGCGCATCATCCACGACCCATAAACCGCCCGCCAACCGGAGTAGCGGATGGCGCACGAGGTAGAGCACAAACAGGAAGAAGAGAAAAAACAGCAGAAACACGAGCCGGAAGAAAATCCCGCCGCGCTGTCGCTTCCACGAGCGGCAAGGGTGCGCCGGTCCGGCCATCATTTTCCCGGATCGAGCTGGCGCAGGTGCTCGGCTGCCTGCTCGGGAAGAGTTCCGTTGAAATAGACTTCCTTGATGCTGTAGGACTTGCTGCGTGTCTCGACGATGGGCAGGATTTCGATGTGCCAGTGATAGTCGCCAGCAATCGATCGCCAGTAGTCGCTGAGCTCGCCTTTGGTTTGCAACGTATTCGGCGCGGTGTGTAAGACCATGTGGTAGCTGGGCGTGACCTGCACAATCCGGCGCAGCGTGCGGCCGAGAAGGGAGGCCAGATCACGGCGATTTTCGCCGGGCAACGGCGTCTCGAACTGGTGATTATGACTCCGCGGAATGAGCCAGGTTTCGTACGGCACGCGCGAAGCGTAGGGGCAAAACGCGTAGTAATCACCGATGTTGTCCACGATCCGCGGGGCCTGGCGGATTTCCTGCCGCAGAATATCGCAGAAAACGCAGCGGTCGCGTTCGCGGAACCATTCGCGCGCCGCACGCAATTCGTACAGGATGCGGCGCGGCACGAACGTCGTGGCGGCCAGCTGCGAATGCGGGTGCAGCCATTCCTCACCCGCTTCCGGCCCCTGGTTCTTGAAAACGGCGACGTATTTGAGGCGCGCGTCGCGTTTCAGGTCCACGATGCGCAGAGCGTACGCTTCGAGCACGCGCTGAATCCCTTCGTCCGTCTGTTGCTCCAGCGTTCGGGAGTGGTCGGGCGTCTCGACGATGATTTCGTGCGCCCCGATCGCCGCCATGAGATCGTAGATCCCTTCCGCCGTGCGCCCGGGATCACCTTCCACATGGTAGAGCGGGCGAAAGTGAGGATACACGCGGACCTGCCGGGGCCCTTGCGGCGGCAGCTCGAGTAGGACGTGCGTCTCGATGCGGTTTTCAGGGCACAACGGGCAGGGGCCCGTTCGCTCGTCTTTCCGCTCCTGATGACCAACGACGATCCAGCTGCGAGTAATGGGATCCTTGCGTAGCTCCATGAGGCCCCTATATCAGTATCAGGACCGCCATCTTATACCGAAGCCTTGCCGGAAAACACAGCCAACTGCAGTTAGGGCGCGGCCCGACGCAAGTCCAGCAACGAGACGGATGAGTTTTAGTTTACACTTCGACGCGGCTGCGATTTCCCCAAGAACTCCAACTCACAGAAAGCGGCGAAGGTGGACCCGATGAGAAGGATCAGTTGAGCGCGCACCCTGCGAACTCCTCGAAGGCAGCGAACGGCCGCGCTGTAATGAGCGGCATGCGGAAGATGACTGTCGTCCCGATGATAGCGGCAACGTACTTCATCGTAGCCGGCGGCCCGTACGGCCTCGAAGACATCGTGCAAAAGACGGGGTACCGGGCGACGCTGCTCATTCTCATCCTCACGCCACTGCTTTGGAGCCTCCCGACCGCGATGATGGTGAGTGAACTCGCTACCGCGATCCCCGAAGAGGGTGGTTTCTACATCTGGGTGCGGCGTGGCCTGGGGCCTTTCTGGGGTTATCAGGAAACATGGCTCACGATGGCTGGCAGCGTGTTCGAGATGGCGCTGTATCCGAATCTGTTCATCGACTATCTTTCTCGCTTTTCGCCCGGAATTGTAGCGGGCCATCGGGGACTGGCCATTGGCTTCGGAATGATCGCAGTCTGTACCGCGTGGAACATTTTGGGCGTGCGCGCCGTGGGCGAAGGTTCGATGTGGCTGAGCGCAGCGCTCCTTGCGCCGTTCCTGGTGTTGGTGCTGATCGCCTCGTTTCACGGGCATGCCGGCACGGGAGCCGCCGCTCCGCTCCGCCACGCCGACTTGCTCGGTGGCATCCTAATCGCGATGTGGAATTACATGGGCTGGGACAATCTTTCCACCATTGCGGGCGAAGTCGAGAATCCGCAGCGCACCTATACGCGGGCCATATTTGGAGCGGTGATTCTGGTTGTTGTGACGTATTTTGTGCCCGTCGCTGCCATCGCGCGGATCGGGTTGGACCCAAACACTTGGACGACCGGCGGTTGGGTGGATGTCGCACGGATCATGAGCGGCGAAGGACTAGCCACGGCCATCGCGGCCGCCGGAATGATCGGCGCGGTAGGCACGTTCGGCTCGTTGATGTTGTCATTCACACGGCTGCCCGCCGTCATGGCCGGGGACGGCTATTTGCCGAGACTCTTCACGCGGCGGCGGGCGCGAACGGGCGCCCCTTGGGTCGCGATCGTTACTTGCGGGCTCTTCTGGGCGCTGTGCTACCCGCTCGGATTCGAGCGCAACCTGATGCTCGACGTGTTGGTCTCGGGATTGAGCGTCCTGCTCGAGTTCTGGGCGCTCGTGGCCCTTCGCATCAAAGAGCCAAATCTGGCGCGACCTTATCGCGTTCCGGGCGGGACGGCCGGGGCCATCCTGATCGGCCTTCCTCCGCTCGGGCTGATCGTGGCGGCGTGCGCGCGCAATGGCAGCGAAATCGTGGGGAACACCAATCAACTCGTGATCGCCATCGCGGTCGCCGCCGGAGGCATCGCCCTTTACTTTCTCAGCCGAATCGTCCAGCGCAAGATAAGGGCGTAGCCGCGTGGTATTCTGAAGGCCGATGTTCGACACGGACAAGGACGACGTTGTCTTCATGAATGCTGCGCTCGACGAGGCGCGCGCGGCCGCGGCGCGAGGCGAGGTCCCCGTTGGCGCGGTCGTAGTAGTCGAGGGCCGCATCGTGGCGCGCGCCGGAAACCGCACGATCGCCGACTGCGATCCAACGGCGCATGCCGAAATGGTGGCGCTGCGCCAGGCCGCGCAGGCCGTCGGCAACTATCGCCTTCTCGATGCCGCGGTCTACGTCACCATCGAGCCCTGCGCGATGTGCGCCGGAGCGATGGTACAGGCGCGGATCGCCCGACTGATCTATGGCGCCGACGACCCGAAAGGCGGCGCGGTGCGGACGTGCTTTTCCATTCTCGATCACCCGCAGCTCAACCATCGTGTAGATGTGACGCCCGGAGTTCTCGCTACCGAATCCGCTGCATTGCTCAAGGATTTCTTCGCCGTGAGGCGCTAGCCGGGCCGCTGCGTCCCGGTCGAATGGCGGAGAGGGTGGGATTCGAACCCACGGTTGAGTTTCCCCAACACACGCTTTCCAAGCGTGCTCCTTAAACCGCTCGGACACCTCTCCGCGCTGTGGGGCGTTTAGAAGCCTAACAAATTGGGGGCGGAGCAGCAAACTGCGGACCCTGGGGGCAGTGGCGAGGGGAACAATTCGAAACGATGTCTGCTACAATTTCGGTGCGCTACTCCGGGGTAGTGCAATTGGTAGCACGCCAGCCTTTGGAGCTGGTTATCCTGGTTCGAGTCCAGGCCCCGGAGCCAATTCGGTCAAAGCCGATAGGTTCGTTTCCCGAAGCGTAAATTCGGGCTCTCGACTCTTGCCCTCCACACTTTTGCACAGCGTTTCCCGCCGCCGGGAACACAGACTTCAGTAGGTTTTTCGATTCGACGCCGGTGGCCGGCAGGCGCCTTTGCTGAACCGCAGTGCTAGCGAGCAAGGCTGTCAAGCGAGAACCGGAAGGGAAAGTCCACGGAGAGTTGAAAGTCGGGTGCGCCTCGAGAGAGCCCTATTCCGACGGCCAGATCAACGGACCGCCCCTGCGAGTAGATGTAAGTGGTCCCCACTTGAAGCACAGCGTTGGTAAGATACGTTCCGGGCAGCGACTTGCCATTGAGCGAGGTCGAGCGCGTGAACCGCTGATCGAGCGCAAGGTTGAGGGACGCCACCGGGTTAACCGAGAGTGCCGCCCCCATTTGGAAACCGATGGTGTCCCCGGGATTCACGTAGCCCGTCGTGAGCGAATTTGGGTTTGTCGGATCGGATGATTGGATTTTCTTTGTAGAGGAAAGGTTAGCCGTGTAGGACAGATTTCCGAAAAAGACAAGGGGATCGCTCGGCTTCACCGCTGTCAAACTCGCCTGCAAACTTTGAAAGCCCGTCCCCAGCGACGCCTCCGTGGAAGTCGGTTGATAGGGGTCCGGACCGGTAGTACTCTTCCAGCGGAATCCAGCAAGAAGATCGGGCCCAAGACCGCGTCCTCTCCTCAATTGCTTCGTCAGCCCGACCTCGACATCCCCCAGGCCCAAAAATCTCCGGCTGGTCGCATTATTGTCCGCTGTGACCGTGCGCTCTAACTGGTAGCCGTAAGGAACGCGCACATCCAGCTGAAGATCATGGGGCAGACCAAGGCGCGTTGTGAGCGAATACAGAAGCGCGTCGCGCTGGGTCCGTTGGGAAACAATGTCTCCCACGACGAGCACCGGATATACCGTAAAACCGTTCACGTACAGCTGGTCGGAGGAAGCATTGAAGTACGAAGCACCGTTATCCAACTCCAGAGTTCCGGGCGGCAACAACAGGCTTCCGCGCGATATCAGCGCGCGATCCAGCGCGGCTCGCGCAAGCCGTTCTTCCTTGTCATATTCTTCCGTTGGCGCAGGGCGCACGGTTCGCGTGTCAGCCGGTTGCGGGGTGGTCGTTGCGGCAGTGGCGTTCTCGGCTCCTCCCGTGGCTTCATTTACCTTCAGGGCCTGTACTTCCTTTTCGAGCGTTGCGACCCGTTGCACAAGATTTTGGATGATGCGATCCCGCTCCTCCAGGTCTGCCTGCAACTTCCTCACGGGATCCGCGAGGGCCGATTGTTGTTGGGCCAGCAAACATGGGCACTGGCCGCTCCAACTAATGACCATTGCTGCGATCAGGATTCCTCGACGCATGGTTGTGCCCCCCTACTGCAGTGGCCGCGTGGGCTGGAAAAGCGCCCGCCCTGCGGTAAACCGATAAATCGCGCTAACGTCGGGCGTGAGCGGTTCCCAGTTCGCGTTCAGGTTCGCTCCAGGAGGAGTCATGCCTTTGCGCGACACGAAGAAGGCCAAACCATTCTTCCAGGTTTTCAGGAAACGCGCCCTCGGCTCGGTGAGATTTCCAAAAGCCGGATCGGCCAGCATCACGCGGTCCTCCAGCAAACCCCGAAACACCACAAAATGGTCATAACCTTTCACGCGCACCGGAACGATCGCCGGCTGCCGCATGGCCGCGAGTTCGGCGAGGGAAAGGTCTGCGTAACCTTCGGCTGCGAATCCGTGTGCCTGGGCAAACCGCTTCAAATCCAGGAGGGAAAAACCGCCGCGCGACTGGATTTTGACCGGGTCCGCCCGGTGCAGTATCCACACGATAATTTCCGTTTCCGGCGTCGGCGATTGCAGGTCATAAGTCAGAAGCGTACTGAGTGCCGCGGATCCGCAACTCAAATCCCATTTTTGGCGTACCACATTTCCCTGGCGAATCTCCTGCAGCGAACGCACATTTGCGCTCATGCGTGTCCCGGCCGCGCGCAATGCTACGCTTTGCGCGAGAGTGTGGGGCGCGAGGACAAGAGAAACCAAGACAGCCAGGAAGCAGGCATTGCCGCCGCGCACGGTCACTGCCCTAAAGCGGCGTTTGCCTGATGCACTGCGGCCACCGTGGAATCGATATTGATGTTCAGGTTCACCAAAACCTGAACCTTCGAGTTCACGGCCACGATGTTGATCAGGGAGCGAAGGTTCTGCTGTGCGTTGTCTTGCAGAATCAAATTGGACGAT
>DATLWP010000254.1:0-4666 GCA_035576265.1 Candidatus Polarisedimenticolia bacterium | reverse complement strand
CTGCGCGGCTGGTCGCTCGACGCGGATACATTCCAGACACGCGCGAACAACTACTTCGATCACAACAGCCTGGGAAACTCCGACATTTTCTTCCCGCTCACGATCGACGGAGCGCTGATTCAGGGCTGGGAGCTGACCCTGCGTTCGTCGCTGCTCTGGCAACGCGGACGCGTGCACCTCGCCTACTCCAATCAGGTCGCAAAAGCGAGGGGCGCAATCACCGGCGGGCTCACCGACTTTTCTCCGCCAGAAGACTACTTCCCGCTCGACCACGATCAAAGGAACACACTCAACATTGGCCTGGACACGACTCTGCCGGGGAAGAGTTTCGCGTCCGCAAACATCTCCTATGGCTCGGGTTTCGTGAACGGGGATTACGATCCGCCGGCGGTGCCGAATCTCTATCTGCGGGGACACACGACGTTGGATCTTTCGATCGGCAAGGACTTTGGAGAGCGGTTTTCAATTTCCGTCACTGCGCTGAATGTGGCGAACCGCCATCTGCTGATCGACAACAGTGAGACGTTCGGAGGCACGCATTACGACAATCCGCGGGAGATTTATGCGGAGTTCCGCTACCGGTTTCACTATTGATGCATAGCACTTTGCCGCAGGCGTAGAATGACAAGAATCGAAGGGAGCGAAAATGTTGCAATCAGAACTCAAGAATGTTCTTAAGCTTCGCCAGACTGAAATCGCGCTTGTGATTATGCTGGCGGCCCTCGCTACGGGGCTGACGGGCTGCAAGAAGGAGCAATCGGAGCAGGTGCGGCGCTACCATCTCGTGGGAAAGATCGTCGCGGTGCAGGCGGAACAGAACACGCTGATCGTCGATAGCCAGGAGATTCCCGGCTTCATGGCGGCCATGACGATGCCGTATCCGGTGCGCGATTCTCGCCTCCTGAAAAATCTGGGCGCGGGAGACGAGATCACGGCCGACGTGGTCATCGCACCGGACGGCGCGTACCTCGAAAACATCGTGGTCACAAAGAAGGGCGCGGGGGGCAAGGCAACGTCAGTCACTCAGTTTCACGAGCCCCAGCCCGGCGAGCTGGTCCCCGATTTCGCCTTGATCAATCAAGATGGGAAGCGAATTCACCTGCACGCGTTCCGCGGCGACGTCCTGCTAGTGACGTTCATTTACACGCGCTGCCCTTTTCCCAACTACTGCCCGCTCGTCTCGCACAATTTCGCGGAGATCTACGCGGCGACGCAAAAGAATGCGGCGCTCCATGCGAAAGTCCGCCTGCTGACCGTGAGCTTCGATCCCGAGCACGACACCCCGGCGGTGCTGCGGCGCTATGGTGAGACGTTTCGGAAGACGGCGGGCGGCGTGCCGTTCGATCGCTGGGAGTTCGCTGCTGTGCCGCAAAAAGACCTGAACAGCGTCACAAACTTCTTCGGTTTAACTCACAGCTCGAACGGCGACCAGATCGTTCATTCCATGAGTACGACCGTGATATCGCCCGACGGTACCGTCTTTAAGTGGTACGACGACAACCAGTGGAAGCCTGCCGACCTGGTAGCGGATGCCACGCAGGCTCTGGAAAAGAAGGGTTAGGCGAAAGCCGCCCCCGGGGCTTGCCACGAGCCAAACAATTCGATCTTGCAGGCGGACGTCAGCTTTCGCGTTCGAGGATAAAATCGGGGACGGCGAGGAGAGCGCGGCGGTATTCGGTGTCCGGCAATACGTCGAGGCATGCTTTGGCGCGGCTCACATAATCGCGTGCCAGGTTCGCGGCGCGGGCCTGCGCGCCCGTTTCCCGCACGAGCGTGGTGATCTGTTCCGGCCGAACGCTCACGAAATCTCGCTCCTCCAGAACCTTCGCGATCAGCCTGCGGCACTCGGTCGTCGAATGCCCGTTCCCTCCGCTCCCGGCCGCGGGCGAAGCCGCGCTGTTCTGCAAGGCAAAAATCAGCGGCAGCGTGACTTTCCCTTCTTTCAGGTCGCTCAAGACCGGCTTGCCGAGCTGCTCGGGTGAGGCCGTGAAATCGAGCAAGTCGTCCACGAGTTGAAAGGCGAGGCCCGCGTTGCGGCCGTAGTCAGCGAGCGACTCTTCCACGTCCTTCGGCTGCCGACCCAGCACCGCTCCCAGGCGCGCGCATCCGCTGAACAGGCATGCGGTCTTGCGATAGGCGAGCTCGGTCGCTTCGGTCTCGGTCAGATCGATTTGCCCCAAGCGCATGAGCTGCAGCAATTCGCCCTCGACCATGTTTTGCGTAAGATCGATCAGGATATCGAGAATCGCAAAGCTGCGCTCGCGCAGCGCCATTTCGAACGACTGCATGTAGAGCCAGTCGCCCGCAAGCACGCTCATGTGATTTCCCCACCGCGCGTTGGTGCTCGGACGCCCTCGGCGCGTTTGCGCGCCGTCGATCACGTCGTCGTGGACGAGCGTGGCGCTGTGGATCATTTCGACCACCGCGCCCAGCCGAATCGCCGCCGGCCCGCGGTAGCCCGAAGCTCCGGCCGCCAGCAGCAGCAGCGCCGGACGCAGGCGCTTCCCGCCGCCCTCGCGCAGGTAACTCGAAATCTCGTCCACCGGCTGGATCGCTGCGGAATTTTGCGCGGCGATCTCCTGTTCGACGAGCGCGAGATCGTCGCGGATCAGATCGAAAACACCTCTGATGCTTCGAGCGATTTGGACAGCGAATGCCATCCGCGTTGTCTACCTGGCCCTTTACCCGGGTTGGCCCGGAGCGCACACAGCACCAAGCCGAAATAGCCGCCGGAAGTTCGCAGCCGTTGCGACCGCCACTTCATCGGGGAGTAAGTTTCTCACATTCGCCAAGGCTTGCGCTACCTCTACCACAAAGGCGGGTTCATTCCGTTTGCCGCGCCGTCCCTGGGGCGGCAGGAACGGCGAATCGGTCTCCGTGAGCATATTCTCGAGCGGCAACTCCCGCGCCACGTCCCGCAGTTGCTGCGCTTTCGGGTAGGTGACGTTGCCCGCGAACGAAATCAGGAAGCCCATCTCCATACCGCGCCGCGCCTCGGCGAGCGTCCCCGTGAAACAATGGAAAATTCCGCCGACGCCCGCGGACCGCCAGTCCTCGTCCAGAATCGCCAGGCAATCGTCCCATGCATCGCGGCAATGGATGATCACGGGCTGCTTTGCTCCACGCGCCTGCGTGAGCTGCCGGCGAAACACGCTCTGCTGCACGTCGCGCGGCGAATGGTCGTAGAAATAATCGAGCCCCATTTCGCCCCAGGCGATCACCCGCGGATGGCGAGCGAGTTCATCCAGCCGCGCGAAATGCTCCTCCGTCGCGGCCACCGCATCGTGTGGATGGATGCCCACCGTCGCGTAGATCCAGTCGTGCTGTTCGGCGAAGGGAATGGCGGCGTCGAGGCGATCTGCGGGACTTGTGCCGCTGCCGATCGCCAGCAGCGTCTCGACGCCCGCAACACGCGCCCGTTCGAGCATGGCGGCGCGGTCCTCGTCGAATTGCGAAAATTCCAAGTGCGCGTGTGAGTCGATGATTCGCATTCGACGACGATCTCTGGGCCGGCCCTTCTCATGTAGCGACCGCCTTCAGGCGGGCGCATTGGCATTGGTCAGGACACGGCCTCGGCCGTGCTGAAGCAAGAGCGCGCGAAGCGCGTACCGCTACGCTGCTTCTCTCGCAGCAAGTGTTCCCGCTCGGCGCGCCGGAGAGATCCTTCGGGCCGATTCCATCGGCCCTCGGGATGACGATGCCCGCCGCATCGTCACTTTACCTTGGCGCCGGCGGAAACATCCTCGGCGAAAGTGCACAGCACGGGCTTGCCGTCGGGGCCCACCGACGCCGCGAGGATCATTCCGTTTGACTCGAGGCCCCGCATCTTCCGCGGCGCGAGGTTCGTGACGACGACAACTTTGCGCCCCACCAAGTCCTCCGGCGTGTAAGACAGAGCGATACCCGCAAGCACCTGGCGGACTTCGTCGCCGATGTCCACCAGCAACTTCAGCAGCTTGTCCGCGCCCTGGATTCGCTCGGCCGACTTCACCACGCCGGCGCGCAACTCGACTTTGGCGAAATCCTCGATCGTGATCTTCGCGCTTGCGGCGGGAGCGGCTAGGGGACCCTCGCCGTTCGCGGCTGCTCCGGTCGGGTGGGCGGACGCTGTGGTCGCCGGCTTCCGAATCTCGTTTTCCATCGCTTCAATCCTTTCCCATGCTTCTTTCTTGTCCACGCGCGGATAGACCGCTTCCGGCTTGCCGATCTTCGTGCCCGGCTTCAAATCTCCCCACTTCAATTGATCGATTCGCACATCTGCGAGCTTTCCGCGCTGCCCAAGCTGCTCCCAAATTCTCTGCGTCGCATCGGGAATAACTGGATGGCTAAGCGATGAAATAATGCGAAGCGCTTCCGCTGCACGATATAAGACGTGGTCGAGCAAAGCGCGCTTGCTATCGTCCTTCGCCATCACCCAGGGCTTGCACAGCGTAACAAACTGATCCGACATCGAGACAAGATTCCAAAGCTCGAGGAGGGCTCCCGAAAAGTCCACCTGGCTGAGGGCGCGTCCAACCCGTTGGGGGCGCTCGCTACAGCCCTCTTCCAGAGCACGTGCGAGCCCGGCCTCGGGCACCTCGGTCTCTGAGACGTGCTCGTGGGTGTCCCGCAATTCGTCATGGCGATTTGGGATTTGGCCACCGCAGTATTCGTAAATCATCGTCAG